>JAOUEE010000281.1 GCA_029858875.1 Acidimicrobiia bacterium | reverse complement strand
TCATCTGGCGATGCTGGCAAGACCACCAGCCCTACGACCCCGACCGTCACGGGGCCCTACAAGCCCTCCGAACCACCACGCCTTGACATAGGGCTACTCAAATCCGAAGCGCCGGCAACTGCAGGCATTACGGGATCGTCGACGCCGCCATGGTCACCGTCGAAACCATCCCGCACCTATTCGGCGCCAACCAGCGGCCCACCGGCCAAGTCGGCATCGTCTCCTACAAATGGACCGGCGCCGACGTGCTCAAGGCCGACGCCTTCCGGCTGTTGCAGGTCACATGATCGCACGAGCCGTGCGGGAACTGGGCGAAGTGTCCCCCGTGGGGGACACTCTGACTGAGCGGCAGACCCGCGACCTCACCGCCGACGACGTCGCCGAGATCAAGGAGTCCTGGCCCTTCACCTCGGCAGGCTGTGACCCGCCGTATACGGTGCTGAGCCATGCGGACATCACGAACCATGCTCACCATCATCGCCGGCGCCATCATGGGCGCTCTTGTTGCTGGCGGCGTGGCTGTTGCCCAGTTGGACCCGGTCGCGATGATTCAGGCATGCCAGAAACCCAGCGGACTGGTTCGAGTCGTTGACTCACCAGATGACTGTCGCCGCAGAGAGACACCGATCGCCTGGAACATTGAGGGACCAGCGGGCCCGATTGGACCCCAAGGCGCCGCTGGGCCGCAGGGCCCGCAAGGGGAGCCCGGCCCACCCGGCGCCGGAGACAAATGCAGCGCATATCTGCGACCGGGTATCGACCTCTCAGGTTGCAACTTCGCAGGGGCGGTCCTGGACGCTCCCAATCTTCAGCAAGCGAACCTCTCCGATGCCGACCTTTCACGAACGTTCTCGGGCAGCAACGGCAACTCGGCTCCCGACTTCTCCGGCGCCAACATGCGAAGGGTGGACCTCAGCGACGCGACCATGAGGTCGCCAGTGCTGACCGACACCAACCTGACGGACGCAGACATGCACGGCGCCAACCTTTCTCGTGCCTCCAACACGCTGCTTCGAACCATCCTCACGAGGACGAACTTCACTGCAGCGGTCCTTGGCGGCACCGGCGTGCTCAGTGACCCCGCAGAGTTCGTACGCGTGAGCGCGGTAGGTGCTGACTTCTCATCCGCGGAGCTGGCGGGCGTCACGTTCCAACGAAGCAACCTCGCCGGCGCCCACTTCGCAGGTGCGCTGAACCTTGACACCGTCACCTGGCTGAACACGACCTGCCCGGACGGCACCAACTCCGACAACAACGGCGGCACCTGCGAGAACAACCTCGTGCCCTAGTCGCACTGCGCGAGCGTCTTTTTGGCGGCCCGTCCGGCCATCATCATGGCCGGGTCCGGGGAGGTGCAAGCCTCAACCTTCGCCGTGCTACTGACGGCCGCTGCGACGATCGAACAGGCAGCCCGAGCATGGCTGCGCGCCCACGCCACCCCGGAGCCTCCCCGCGTCCGTTCTGGTCAGCAGGGGGCTTCCTGGGCGGGACCAATATGGGACCAGACCGCTATCTCTCCTCTAAAATCCTTGTGTTTATATGGTTGTGGTGGTGAGTCGGCCTGTAGGCGGGGTTCTGTCCAGAGGTCCGTTGCCGGGGTCCTCCTGTGTGGCCATCCATCTGTGCAGCCAACCCGGAAGTGTCTGCGAGCGGGCCGCTCTCTTCCTGCTTGGCCTTGCTCCGGATGGGGTTTGCCGAGCCACCCCGGTCACCCGGGGTGCTGGTGCGCTCTTACCGCACCGTTTCACCCTCACCTGTGCCCCGAGGGGCCATCGGCGGTCTGTTCTCTGTGGCACTTTCCTGCGAGTCGCCTCGACTGGCCGTTAGCCAGCATCCTGCCCTGCGGAGCCCCGACCTTCCTCAGCCCGGGCGAGCCCGGGCCGCGGCCACCCGGCCGACTCACCACCGCTCCATTCTGGCCCGCCGTCACCGGTTTCGCGCCACGAAACCCGTGCGTCGTGATTGGTGACGGCGCCCGGGTGGCTCGGATCAGGCGCAAATGGGGCCGACGTAGGCGTCGACGGTGGCGATGGCGTCGGCGTCGTCGGAGAGCTCGGTCAGGGTATTGAGGGCCTCGGCCACGCCCGCGGGGGCATCCGTGCCGAGCAGTTCGCCCAGGTAGAAGGCGTCGATGTCGTCGGGCTGCCCGCTGGTGAGCGCATCGTGGAAGAAGCACAGCAGCGCCTCGACCTCGCCGCTGCTCATGGCCGCCTGCACTCGGGCGTTGAGCTCGGCGCAGCCGATGCCGATTCCGGCCACGCAATCGGCGCGCATGGCCTCGTCGGGGGCCTGGCTCACCGAGTTGCCCAGGCCGTAGCCGTCCTCGGCCAGCAGGCCGGCATCCTCGAGCATCTCGCACGACCCGCCCTCGTTCTCGCCGTATACGCAGTCGAGGATGAGGTTCACGTACGTCGGGTCGTCGAGACTCGCCTCGAACCCCGGATCGGCCCCACCGTCCCCCGCAGCTCCGGTGGGCACGGGCGCGCCACCGTCGGTGGGTGCGCGAGAGGTGGTGGCACCATCCTCCTCGGCGCCGGTGTCCGCATCGGCGGATCCGTCATCCGCGCTCTCGTCGCCGGTGTCGGTTGTGGTGGACGGCGACGTGGTGCTGGCGTCGGCCGGCGCGTCGTCATCGCTCGAACCACATGCGCCGGCGAGCAACGCGAGGCTGAGCAAGAGAGCGGTCGTGAGGCGGCGCAAGGGAAGTCCTCCGTAATGGATGCGGCAGCCGAGGAGGGTACCGGGCGCGCCGCTGGTGGAGCAGGCGCCGACCTGGCGTTGGTTCGTACGAACTATTGCGACAAACCCACGCAATTTGGGTCAGGAGGGGTCAGAAGTCGAGGGCGCTCAGGTCGCGGTGCCACTGCCCGGAACGCTCCACCGCCCGGGCCCACTGATCGCGGTCCGGTTCGCCGTCGGGTTCGACCACGCCGCGGGGGGACCACGCCGCGGCGATGTCGTCCCAACCCGACCAGGTGCCCACGGCCAGCCCGGCCAGGAACCCGGCGCCCAGCGCCGTCGCTTCGACCACCGGTGACAGCTCGACCGGTCGGCCCATGGCGTTGGCCACGGCCTGCACGAACGTGGGGTTCTCGCTCATCCCCCCGTCGACCCGCAACGACTCGACCGACAGCCCGGCGTCGGCCTCGACGGCGTCCAACAGATCACGGGCTCGCATGGCCACCCCCTCGAGCACAGCCCGGACGATGTGGGCGGCGCTGGAGCCCCGCGTGAGACCGAACAGTCCACCGCGGGCGCCGAAGTCCCACTCCGGGGTTCCCGCACCGAGCAGATCGGGTACGAACACGACCCCGTCGGTGTGGTCGCAGCGGCCGGCCATCTCGTGGCTGGCCGCCGCGGTATCGATCAGTTGGAGATCGTCGCGCAGCCACTCGACGTTGGTACCGGCCGCCAGCATCACCGCCTCCAGCCCCCAGGTCACCGCACCGTGGTCACGCCACGTGACGATCGGGTAGGTGCCGTGGCGGCTTCGCCTCTCGAACGCCGGCCGGTCGGGGCCGACCACCACATCGAGCATCCCGCCGGTGCCGAACGTGCACTTGGCCAGCCCCGGGCGCACGCAACCCTGTCCGATGAGCGACGCCTGCTGATCACCGGCGATGCCGGCGATGGGTGGCGACCCCGCCAGTGCGGTGGCCGGACCGACGACACCGCTCGAGTCGACGACCTGGGCCAGGGCGGCCGGTGGGAGACGAAGCCCTTCGATCACCGTCTCGGACCAGCCGTCGGCCGACGGCGAGTAGATGCCGGTCAGCCCGGCGTTGCTCGGATCGGTGACGTGCAGGGCCCCCTCGGACAGCACCCAGGCCGCCCAGGTGTCCACGGTGCCGAACACCAGATCGCCGGTGCGATCGGGATCATGGTTGTTCCAAAGGTACTCGGCCTTGGTGGCCGACTCGTTCGGGGCGAAACGCAGCCCCGACGCCTGATGCACCAGGCACTCGCCGACGGTGCGCAGGTCCTGCCATCCCAGGCCGGGACCCACCGGCTGACCCGTGTGCCGATCCCACACGATGGTCGACGCCCGCTGATTGGCGATTCCCACGGCATCCACCGGACCGGCCTTGGCCAGGGCCCGACCGGCCACGTCGAGGATGGCCTCGGCCATGGCCGAGGCGTCGAACTCCACCAGGCCGGGCATGGGGGAGTGGGGCAACAGCGGTTGGACCGTCTCGGCCTCGAGGCCGGCGTCGGGCCGCACCACCACGGCTCGCACACTGCTGGTGCCGATGTCGACGACGAGGATGCTCATGGTTGGTCTCTCCTGGCGATTCGACTGCCCAGTAGACCACCCACCATCGACACATTCGACAAGAGGAACGCCACGAACACCAGGCCGGGGATCTTGTCGGTGTCGAATCCGTCGTCACTGAACAGACTGAAGGGCAGCACCACCATCTGGATCACCACGAAGGCGGCCAGCCCGACGATGGCCCCGTGCGACAGCGCACGGGTGGGGACCCGCCGGCCGGCCACCGAGCCGGCGGCGAAGAAGATGGCCAGCACGGTCAGCAGTGAGACGGCCGGCAGGGGTGAGTCGTCGCCCGGATCGGCGGCGGCGGTCAGCAAGGTCACCGGCAGGGCCAGGCCCACGGCCAGCAGCAGTCCCCGGCGAAGTGCCGTCGGGTCGAACCATTCGGTCATTTGCATCAACAATCGTTGTTGTTTAGCCAGTGTTGTTGTTAGAGTGCCCGATGTGAAGTCACCTGCCGAACTCACCGAGGTCTTCCGGGCCCAGGGCCTGAAGGTGACTCCCCAACGCCTCGCCGTGTTCGAGGCCTTACTGGCTGACGCCGATCATCCCACCGCCGAGGCGGTGTACGAACGGGTCGTGAGTGCGCTGCCGACCGTCTCTTTGCGGACG
>JAOUEE010000280.1 GCA_029858875.1 Acidimicrobiia bacterium | reverse complement strand
AGGTCGGCGACCTTGGTGACGACCACGTCGGGGTCGATGACCGACACGAACTCGGTCTCGATGGCGGTGGCCTCGAGCACGCCACCGGCGTAGGCCTCCACCGTGACGGTGTTGGTGGTGTCGGCGGTCAGGGTCTGGGCACACGTGTAGATCCACGCCTCGCCGGGCTCGTGCAGGTCGTCGTCGTTGCCCACCAGGTCGGAGCTGCGGGTCAGCACCGTGCAGACGTCGTCGGTGATCACGATGTCGTCGAAGGTCAGCTCTCCGTTGTTGAAGACCTTGTACTCGTAGACGGCCATGGACCCGAAGTAGATGACCGGCTCGGCCGCCGTCTTGCCGATGGTGACGCTGGGAGTGATGACGTTCACCTTGTGCGAGTCGTCATCGCCGACGACGCCGCCGAGGGAGTCGGTGGCGGCCACGGCAGCGTAGTTGGTGTGGTCGTCGTTGAGCGTGGTGGAGCAGCTGTAGGTCCACGTCTCGCCAACATCGAGGCTCCCGTTGCCGTCGTCGCCGGTGGGGCCACTGATGGGACTGCACGAGTCGTCGTCGATGACCACCGAGTCGAGAGCATCGTCACCGTCGTTGAATACGAGGAACTCGTAGGTCACGGGATCACCGGGGGCCAGGTCGTCGGTGAGCGAGATCTTGTCGAGGTCGATCGACGGGTTGATCACATCGACATCGATCGAATCAGTGTCGGTGACGTCGAGCCCGAGCCGGTCGGTTCCTGTCGCCGTGGCGCTGTTGGTGGTGTCGACAGCGAGCGTGGTCGAACAGGTGAATTGCCACGTTTCGGAAGGATCGAGCGCGCCGTCGGTGTTGGAATCGCCGGCGTTGAACCCGCCTACGACCACCGCGGTGACAGGCGAGCACTGACCGTCGGTCACGAACACGTCGGTCAGAGGCTCGTCGCCGGTTCCGGTGGTGACCGCGTAGGAGAACAGGACCGACTGACCGGGCCGGATCACGGTCTGATCGACGGTGGCGGTCACTTCGATGGCCGAATCGACCACGTCCACCACGGCGTTGGCCGTGGCCGGACTGATGGGACTACCGAGCTGATCGTCGGCAACGACCGTGACGTCGCCGGCTGCGCCGGACACATCGTCGAGCGGGTTGATGCTGCACTCGAACACCCAGGCTTCGTTGGTGTCGAGCCGCCCGTCGCTGTTGGTGTCGCCCGACACGTAGACGGGCGAGCAGGTGGGATCGGCGTCGGTGACCACGACGTTGTCCAGTGGCCCGCTGCCGCTGTTGGCAACGAGGTAGGTGAAGGTGACCGGATCTCCCGGATGCACGACCGCGGGGTCGGCCGCCTTGGTGATCGAGATGCCAGGGTTCACGATGATCACCGTGTCGGACGCGGCGACCGGCGTCTGCTGGTCGCTGGACGCCGAGACCACGTTGGTGGCTTCTCCGATCGTGGGCGAGATGGCGGGATCGACCGTACCGATCAGCGTGATCTCCAGTACGGCGCCAGCCGGCAGGTCGATGCCGTTCGCAGCGGTGATCAGGTTGGGAGGCGCGCCCAGAGTCTGGCCACCGCCGGTCCAGTTGATGGTGACGTCGTCGATGTAGACGATGTCACCATCGTCGGCGTTGGTCGGGTGGATCCGGAAGCCCAGTCGTCCTGCGGTCCCCGCGGCGAAGACCGCCGGGTGCGACGCGGGCGTGATGGCAACCTGGTCCTGGGGGGTCATCACGGTCGGCGTGTCGGGACCAGCCTCGATGGGGAAGGCGGCCACCTGTACGTAGGCGCCCGCGGTGCTGTCCCAACCGACGACCTCGAGAGTGGAGTTGTCGTCGGTCTTTTGGTTGTTCACCACCTGATAGCTGAAGTCGATGGTGGCGCTGGTGGCTCCGCTGAGGTTGGCCGGCTGGTAGATCCCTCGATCCTTCTTCTGAACGAGGAGCACGCAGTCGACGGGCGTCTCACACGGGCTTTCGTCGTCCTTGTCGACCACCTGGATCGAATCTCCGTGCGTCTTGGTGGTCTCGTTGATCTCCTCCCAGCCCTCGAAGTACGTGAGCTCGAGATCATGACTGAAGTTGTCGGTCACGCTGCCGCCGGCGGGGATGGTGCTGCTCTGCCAGATCAGGCCGGCCGGCCACGTATCGGTCACGACGATGTTGGTCTGGTCGACGGCCGAGGGGTTCTCGACCGTGATGGTGAACTCCACCGGCTCGCCCGGCCGGGCGGCGGCCACATCGGCCGACTTGGTGACGTCGAGCAGGGCCGCGATGACGGTGTAGTCGGCGCTGTCGCTGTCGGTGACGGGGTTGCCCAGCGGGTCGATGCCGGACACGTCGATGGTGTTGGTACCGGTCGTCCCGATGGGCTCGGTCATCGGCATCGAGCATGAGTACGTCTTGACCGCGCCGGGAGCCATCTCCGTGAAGGTCCGATCACAGTCGGGGGCCAGCGGGTCGGTGACGGTGACCGGGGCCAGGGTGATGTCGCCGGTGTTCGTCACCGTGATGTCGAACAGGGCCGCACCGCCGGTCGGCGCTCCCTGGGTGCCGGGTGCCTTGTCGATGGTGATCGCCGGATCGATGACCTCGACCGTTGCCGTATCGGGATCTGCTGCCACCGGACCCAGGATGGGGTGATCACCAGTGGCGGTCGCGGTGTTCGCGGTGGGGTCGGACGAGACATCCCCCGAACAGGTGTAGGTCCACACCTCGCCCTGGTCGAGCAGACCGTTCCCGTCGTCGCCCATCGGTCCGGTGACCGACCCGCAGACGTCCTCGCCGACGACGACGTTGTCCAGCGAGGAGGGCGCCGTGTTGGTGACCGTGATCGTGTAGGCAACCGAGTCGGGGACGGCGGACGCGTAGACGTAGCCGGGATCGACCTCGATGTCGACGACCAGCCCGTTGATGCCGACGTCGGTGGGTTCTGACGCAGCGTCGTTCGTGGGGTCGGTGTCGGGGGAGTCAGTGGCCACCGCGGCCAGCGCGGTGATCGTGCCTGACGTGTCCGGGTCCACGGTGACGGCGATCGTCGTCTGCGATGTCGACCCGTTGAGCACCGTTCCCAGGTCACAGGTGACGACGCCGCCCAGGTAGGTACAAGAGCCCTGATCAGGTGACGCGGAGACGAAGGTCACGCCCGGTGGCAACATGATCACGGCCTCGGTCGCCTCGGCATCACCAGGCCCGTTGTTCACCACGTCGACGGTGTAGCTCAGGGTCCCACCGGCTTCGATGGGATCCGCGTCGTCGGTGATCGTGATGCCCACGTCGGTGGGCATGGTGATGATCGTGGCCGAAGCACCGAACGCCACCCTCTCACAGGTGTCCGACACCAACAGCTTCACCGAACAGCCACCTGCGACAGCCGGGGCGGTGAAGGTGGTGGACACGTTGACCGGATCGCCGGCGCCCGAGCCGGTGGGAGCGGCGAAGGTGCCGCCGCAGCTCGACTCCCAGGTCCAGTCGTAGTCGTGGGCGCCGCCGCTGATGGTGGCCGAGACGTCGACGGTCTCGCCGGCGCCGATCACCTCCGGGGTGTCGGTGATCACATCGATGCCCCGCTCGATGCCCGCCATGAGGTGCAGGTTCAGGAAGGCACGCTGGGCCGCCACGAGGTCAGCCTCGTCGCCCTTGTTGTGCGAGTGACCGCCCTCGTACATGACCAGACCGTTGTCCGGATTCCCGAAGCCACGGCCGTAGGCCAGCTTGGCCGCTTCGCCCGGGGAGCTCACCCCGACGTCAGGGTGGTCGGGATCGTCGACCAGGACGTTGGTGCTGGCGCGCCATCCTGCCGCATCGGGCAGGTAGATCTGCTCTGAGCCGTTCTCCGTCGCCGTGTCGATGCGGCCGAGGAACTGCATGATCGGGTCAGATCCCGCAGCCGAATCGTACGCGTACGGCGGTGTGCCGCCGTCGTGGCCGGGCGACTTGAAGTGGAGCAGCCCCGTGTTGCTCAGGAAGTTCATGTCGGGGGATGGGTCGGCCGAGGCCGGGTCGTCCACGTTCTCGAGCACGCTGACGGCGTGGCACGCAGCCCAGATGTAGCCGCCGGCGTCGTTGAACGGAATCAGGTTGGAGTGGGTCGCCCAGGCGGGGTCGGCGTGGGGCATCACGTAGAGGTCGTCACACGGGGAAAGGCTCGACGGAAGTCCCATGCGGTACGCCTCGGTTCCGATACCGGCGTTGGCGTAGTACGCACTGGCGATCTTGCCGTTCTTCAGATCCAGGACAGCGTTGGGCCACGACGTGATCGTCTCGAACTTGGGAGCGCCGAACTGGGGCATGGGACCGTCCACCACGACGCCCTGCGCCTGCCAGGCCGAGATGATGGGGGCGGCCTCGGCGGCGAAGCCGGCGGGGATCACGAATGGGCCGCCGCGGTAGTCCTTGCCGTTCGCGCTGAAGTCGATGGCGGCGGGGTCCGTGAGATCGGCGTCGGGGTTCTTGGTCTTGCCATCGGCGATGACCCAGTCGACCGGTATCTGGTTGTTGACCACGAGGTCGTACACGAGTCCATACGGCTTCAGACCGGTCGCGACGGTCTGCACCTGACCCATGTCCACGACATAGGCACCGGCGTCGTAGGTGGTGAGAGTCGCCGCTTCGGCTGGTTCGGGCTGCGCCACGCCATCACTCAGCGTCAGGAAGCTGGCCAGCAAGGAGACGACCACGAGCAGTCGGGCTGCCTTGTGTCGAGTGCAGGAATGATGGGGCACGGGCACTGATCGCCTTTGGTCAGAGGTGGTGGCACAGGGTCGGATCAACGGACCCCGGTCCATCGGCACCAGCCGGGCCGATCATGAGCAAACCGGCGCTTCGGATTTGAGCGGGGGCGGGCTGGTTGGTGAGGGTCCGCGGGGCGCGACACAGGGGCTCGCAGAATCGACGGTTCCTACACCAAGTCGAGCCGGAGAGCCCCTGTGGAGACC
>JAOUEE010000279.1 GCA_029858875.1 Acidimicrobiia bacterium | reverse complement strand
GCGGCCAGCAGTCCGATGGTCTGACGGGACAGACTGGGGGAGTCGGTCTCGATGCGTTGCTCACCCACGGCGGCGACGGTCGGTAGCACCGCTGCTCGCTGGTCGAGCTGGGCCAGCTGGTCGTCGACCACCGCGAGGTCGGCGTCGATCTGGCGCCGGCGCTGCTCGGCCAATGCGATCTCACCGCCCAAGGCATCGACCTCGGCGGTGTACCCCTCGGCCGCCTCGATTCGG
The DNA here is from genome assembly GCA_029858875.1 of Acidimicrobiia bacterium. Classification (GTDB taxonomy): domain Bacteria; phylum Actinomycetota; class Acidimicrobiia; order Acidimicrobiales; family SHLQ01; genus JAOUEE01. The sequence continues at coordinate 4,684 of JAOUEE010000279.1, read as the reverse complement.
TCTCGGTCCGCACGCAGCTGGGCCACCTCGGCTTCGACGGCGGTGAGCTCGGTGACGGTCTGGTCGCGACGGTCGGACAGGGCCTGACGGTCCTCCTCGAGGGGCTCGGCCCAGATCTGTTGATGCTCGGTGAGGCCCGAGACGGCCACGTCGGCCGCGGCCCGAGCGGCGTCGGGGTCGGCTGCGGTGGCCACGAGGAAGAAGGCCGTGGCCTGCGGCTCACCGGGCCGCTCGAGCTCGACCCGTATGCTCCCGGTCGGGTCGATGGCCAGCAGCGACTCGGGCAGCACATCCTGGACCCACGACGCGTTCAGCTCGTGGGCGGTCTGGATATCGGACCACTCGGCGTCGACCAGGCTCATGGCCTGACGAGCTCGGGCCTCGTCGTCCTGATCGCGAGCCAACAGCAGAGCGATCGCCCCCGCGGCGGCCGCGACCAGCAGCACCACCCACCAGTAGCGGAGCAACCGACCGATATCGGTCCATATGTAGCTGGTGGGCTGGTCAGCGTGAGCCATTTGGTCGTTCCGAGTGATCGATCACGGCCGCGAACGTTGCGGTCCATCGTGCCTTGATGTCGGTCGGTCGATAGTAGGCCTCGATGTGCTCACGACCCGCACGGCCCGACTCGCGTGCGTGCTGGGGGTCCGAACCGAGTCGCGCCACCGCGTCGGCGAATGCGACCGGATCGTCGGCCTGATCGAACGGACACTCCTCGCTGTGCAACAGCCCGGCGAAAGCGTGGGAGGAGCCGACGACCGGAACCCCGTGGATGGCGTAGTCCAGCACCTTGGTGTTGAGGCCTCCGCCGGCGACCTGCGGGGCAAGCGCGGTGGCGGCACTGGCGAACAGCGCCTCGAGATCGTCGACGAAGCCCAACGGCTCGAGGCCCAAGGACCGCAGCCACGAGTCGACCGCGGGCGTGGAGGCCCCCGCGATCCCGATTCTGGGAGCCCGGCCGAGCCCATGGGTGAGAGCGGGGAGCACCTTGCGACCCAGCCAGTTGAGCGCGGCCATGTTGCTCATGTGGGTGACCCGGCCCAGGAAGACGGCATCGAATCGGGGGCTGCTGGGCGATGACCAGCAGGTGAGGGGAGCACTGGGTGCGGCCATCGGGAGGACATCGACCGGACGGCTCACCCGGGCCGAGAACTGGGCCGCCTCCTTGGCGCTCACCAGCGACACCGCCGTCGCTCGGCTCGCCACGTCTCGCTCGATCGTGGCGACGGCCCGGGCCTCCTGGCGCAGCACCGCCGGCAACAGCGGACGCATGATCCTGGCCACGACGTTGGCCCGACTGGCCGGTTTGGTACCGAAGATGGAATAGGGCATCTCGTCGAAGGGGAGGTCGGCCCACGCCCGGTAGCGAGTGGACAGGAGGTCGTCGAGATCCACGAGCGAGGGTGCTGCCCCCAACGCCGGCAGAGCAGCGGCGGCGCGGGTGCCGTCCAAGACGAACAGGTCGACTCCGGATCGGCCGAGCGCTTCGACCATCCCGGTGATCTGTGTCCGGTCGATACCGGCCACTTCGTTCAGCGAGTGGTGGCCGAACACACCGGCGCGCACGGCGTGCCCCAGCCGCGTGGGTCTCGTGGACTCCAGGTGGTCGAACGAGGCGTTGGGGGCCAGGTCCTCGACCGGGGTCGTCTCGGGCCGGAGGTGGAACACGCTGACCCGCTCGAAGCCGTCGGCCAGCGCGGCCAAGGCGGTGCGGAGCACCGTGATCCGGCCGTGATCGGCTCGGCTGCGGGGGTCGCGCGACGACACCAACACAGCGTGGCGGCCGATGAGTTGGCTGGTGGCGGAATCGCCGAGTCGGGTGCGACCAACCGATGCCGAGAACAGCCGATGCGCGTCAGTGGTCATGATCGGCGGCAGACCGAGGGCTGCATCGTTGGTGACATACGGGGAAGTCCTTCGAGGACGGCGCGGCGTGCCGCAGTCCGCCGATCGCGAACGCTAGGCGTGGGGGTGGCGCGATACCAAGCTGCACCACCGTGCTGGAATGGCTGGGGCCATCATGGCACCGTGGCGGCCACGAGCTCGGCCATGGTTTCGGCCAGATGGTCGTTCGTGCCCGCCGCCTCGACCTGGCGTCGGCCCGCCCGGCCGAGTTCCGCCCGTCGGTCGTCATCGGCCAGGAGAGAGGCGATCGCGTCCTGCAACCCGTCGATGTCCCCGCTGTCCACCGCCACGGTATTGGCAGGATCGAGATGGTCGGCGATGCCCGGTGTCCGGGTGGCGACGACCGGACGGGCCATGGCCCTCGCCTCGCAGAGAGCGCTGAGCCCGGCGCCGTAGAGCGGCTGCCCCGCGAGCGGGAGGGCGACGACCGCCGCCCTGGCCATGAGCGTGCGGATCTCGGTGGCGGCCAGCCACGGCGTGAACGAGACGTTCACTGGTGGGGCGACGTCTTCTCCGGTGGCGGCACCCTTCGCCCACGGGCTGTGGGAGACGATCACCGCTCTCGCGTCGGGCAGCTCTCGCATGGCCAGGATCAGCGAGTGGTAGTCGCGAGCCTCCCGTCCGACGGCGACGACCAACCCGGGTTCGACCGGCACCGTCGGGTCGGGGGTGAAGAACCGATGGTCGACCGGGTGCGGGACGGTGTGCACCCGGTCGCTCGCGAGGCCGACCTCCCCCACCAGATAGTCGGTGATGACGCTGCTGAACACGACGATGTGCTCATACCAGTCGAGCCAACCGAGGGTGCTCTGCAGGCGCCGTTTGAACCCGGTGAGGAGGTTGTGGGCGATGGTGATGTGTGGTCGACGACCCCGATTGAGCAGCTCGAGCGGGAACCCGACCTGTTCGGCCACCGACACGAAGACATCGGGTGTCGGTTGCCGCCAGGCCCGCCAGGCGGCCCGCGTCCGGAAGCCGGCGTGGTGCTCGATCGCCCGCCAGAACCGCCGGTCGGGCAGCACGGGCGGAGGGGGCGAGCCGAGTCTCGCCACGATGGCGGTGCTCCAGTGCTGGGGCTCGAATCCACTCGTGGGGACCGGGTGGGCCGCCACCACCACCTTCGTCATCGTGGGGTCGGGGCTTCGGATCCACCCGGTGGTCGCCCTCGGGCGCCATCCGCCGATTTCGTCGCGGTCACCGCGACGCTGGAGCACCAGCGGGCCGGTGCGTGGACCCTGCGAGCCAGCCGATCCTCGATCTCGGCGATCCGAATCGCCGCGCCCATCGAAGGCTCGACCCGCAGCACCTTCTGGAGCGCGAGGAGCGGGTACCGGACGATGGCGCCATGGCCCTCGATACGGGACTCGTCGAACGTCGTCGCGAGCGGCGCCAACCGGGCGGCGGTGAGCGGTCGGCAATACACCGATTCGCGTTTGCCGAACACCCGCGTGCCGATGTCGTACAGCGGTGCCTGGAAGGGGTCGGTCGCCGCGAATCGCCCGCCCGGCGCGAGGACGCGGTGGATCTCGGGAAAGGCCAGCTCGGTGATCATGTGGTGCACCGAGTGCCCGGAGTACACGACGTCGAAGAAGTCGTCGGGGAAAGGAAGCTCCTCGGCGATGGAGACGACGCTCGACAGGCGGTCGCCGACGCCGAGACGGTCGGCCAGGGCATGGGCGAAGGCGGCCTCGGCGTGCATCGGGGTACTGCACCAGGCTTCGCGAGCTCCGGCCAGGAGGAACTTGACGGCGTGGAGCCCCTTGCCCCCCAGCTGGAGCACCCGTTGTCCCGCGATCGGTGCGATGTGTCGGTAGGCATCGCGCTGGCTGAGGCTGTCGAAGCGCTCGTCCAACCAGTCGACCAGCGGTTCGGGAAACGACTTGTGCGGCTGCTCGGCCGCCTTGGCGGCGTCGCGGTAGGCGGTGGTGGACTCCATCGCCTCGGCCATCGTGGCCGAGGTCTGGTTGTAGTACGCCATCTCCTCGTAGGCCTCGGCGTAGCGGGCGTCGGCGATGTCGACCCGATTCTGTTCGTCGGCGACGCCGATCATCTCGGGGACGAGCAGCAGTGGTATGCCTTCGATGATCGGATAGCCGGCCTTCCCGTCCGCGCGAACGAGCAGCCAGTCGGGCAGCCGTACCGGTCCGGATCGCCGATGGGCCAGCGGCCGCTCGGCGCCGAGCTGGGCCCGGAAGTCGACCAGTGACACCAGGCGGAGCCGGGAGCCGTCCTCGGGACAGCGCAGGGCATCGGCTGCTCCGAAGACGGTCGGTGGTGCGGGCTCGGCTCCGGACATCGCAGGCAACCTAGCAATGGGTGGCGAACCGACCCGAGTCATGGTGACGGATCGGCGTCCTGATGGACGCGCGGCCCGCTCGGCGCTCAGCCCGGAGGGGTGGGGTTGCGGGCCCGACCGACGAAGAACCACGACCATGGCTTGGGGCCGCGAGCGTACTCGGCGTCGGACCATTCCATCTCGAACCCGGCCGCGGTGATCAGGTCGGGGATCGCGCGGGTGAGGTGGCAGCCGTCGGCCACCCGCTTCTGTACCGGTTCGATGCGGTGCTGCCAGGCGCGGACACGCTCGTCGGGAGCGAGCCCGTGCTCGGCGAAATGGAGCGTGCCTCCCGGCCGGATGACCCGGCGCAGCTCACCCAGCGCGGCCTCGGCGTCGGGGATCGTGCACAACGTGAAGGTCAACAGGCCGGCGTCGCAGGAGTGGTCCTCGAGGGGGAGGCTCTCGCCGTCGAGGCCGACGAACTCGATGGTCACGTCGCTG
>JAOUEE010000026.1 GCA_029858875.1 Acidimicrobiia bacterium | reverse complement strand
AACGACGACCAGGCCTTCTTCTGGGAGGGGCTGCGGCAGGGCGAGCTGCGCATCCAGCGGTTCTCCGACGACGGCACGCTCATGCATCCGCCGGCGAACGCCAACCCCCGGACGGGCTCGTTCGAATTCGACTGGGCGGTCGCGTCGGGACGAGCCACCCTGTACAGCTACGCCATCCCGCACTACCCCAAGGTGCCGTCATTCGACTATCCCCTCATCGTGGGTCTCGTCGAGCTCGAGGAGGGGGTGCGCCTGGTGACCAACATCGTGGGCTGCACACCCGACCAACTGCGCATCGGCATGCCGCTCCAGGTGGGCTTCGTCGACACCGATGACGACGTGACGCTGCATCAGTTCCATCCTGCCAACGTCGACCGGGAGACCACGACCCGATCCTTCGAATCAGTCGACGAAGGCGACGAGTTGCCGCTCTGTGCGATTCCGCTCGACCCGCTACTGATCGTCTCGACCGCGCTGGCCACCCGCGACTTCCAGGACGTCCACCACGACCGGGACGCGGCCGTCAAGAAGGGGTCGAAGGACATCTTCATGAACATCCTGACCACGAGCGGGTTGTGCAACCGCTGGATCGGCGATTGGGCCGGCGACGACGCCACCTTCAAGAACCTCAAGATCCAGTTGGGAGCGCCCAACTACCCGTACGACATCATGACCATGTCGGGCACGGTCACCGGCAAGCGGACCGAGGGCGACGAAGGCATCGTCGAGCTCGGATTCGTCGGACGCAACAGCCTGGGATCTCACGTCACCGGTGCCGCCGAGCTGGCCCTGCCCCGGAACGGAGCCGACCGATGACCCTGCAATTCGCCCGCCAGACCGCCATTGCCGGAATCGGGGCCACCGAGTTCTCGAAGGACTCGGGCCGTACCCCGATGCGGCTGGCCACCGAAGCCTGCCTCGCCGCCTGCGCCGATGCCGGCGTCGACCCCGGTCTGGTCGACGGCTTCGTCACCTACAGCGCCGAGAAGAACCCCGAGATCGAGCTGGCCCGCAACATCGGTGCCAAGAATCTCACCCATTTCAGCCAGATCCCGCACGGGGGCGGCGCCGCGTGTGGCGTGGTGGCCCAGGCCGCCATGGCCGTCTACAGCGGGGCCGCCGACTACGTGCTGTGTTACCGAGCGTTCAACGAGCGGTCCTGGCATCGGTTCGGGCAGGGAGTGCAGAACCAACACCTGACCCCCGAGGCCTTCGACATCAGCTTCAGCTGGACCTCCCCGTTCGGACTGCTCACGCCGGCCCAGTGGGTCGCCATGTTCGCTACCCGATACATGCACGAGTACGGCGCCACGTCCGAGGACTTCGGACGGGTTGCCGTCACCGACCGCACCCACGCCGCCAACAACCCGGCGGCCTTCTTCTACGGCAAGCCCATCACCCTGGACGACCATCAAGAGAGCCGTTGGATCGTCGAGCCCCTCCACCTGCTGGACTGCTGCCAGGAGTCCGACGGCGGTCAAGCACTGCTGGTCACCAGTGCCGAGCGGGCGGCCGACCTGGCTCAGCCGGCCGCGGTGATCGCGGGAGCGGCCCAAGGGGTGAGCGAGGATCAGCACATGATGCGCAGCTATTACCGCGAGCGCATCACCGGACTGCCCGAGATGGGCGTGTGCGCCGACCAGCTGTGGGCCGCCAGCGGCCTGGGTCCTGATGACATCCAGACCGCCACCATCTACGACCACTTCACCCCTCTCGTGCTACCCCAACTCGAGGAGTTCGGCTTCTGCGCCACCGGTGAAGCCAAGGACTTCATCGCCGACGGCAACATCGATCTCGGCGGTCGCCTGCCGATCAACACCAACGGCGGTCAGCTCGGCGAGGCCTACATCCACGGCATGAACGGCATCGCCGAAGGCGTCCGTCAGATTCGGGGCACGTCCGTGAACCCGGTCGCCGATGTGGAGAACGTCCTCGTCACCGCAGGAACCGGCGTGCCGACTTCGGCTCTCATCCTGAGCCAGCCGGCCTGAACCGATCGCCCTCGCTCAAACCGATGGGGCTGAGCATCTCCGTGACATACCTGGTCTGACGACTCTGGAGCAGGAGCCTGCCGTCGGGCGTCCAGACCTCGGCATCCTCGTCCACCATGCCCCGACTGCACTGCCGGGTGACCAGGAGAACCAGGAGGGGGGTTCCCGGGGCAAGATCGACGGGCAGCGGCTCCCGGAAGTGCAGCGTGATGTCCACCGACACCGCCACCATCGGGTGCGTCCAGCGCCGGTAGGTCGCCGGCATCCACAGGTCGGCCAGCACGGTGAGCAGCATCTCGTCGATCGGGCTCTCGAAGCGGGGCCGCACCCACCCGCCCGCCTCGGCCCGGTCGGCCAGCTGCTCCCCGGGAGTGAGCGCCCCGATGCGGGGAAAGAAGTCGAACAACTCATGGGTCGGTACACCCACCATCGATGCGGTCGGTCGCTCCCCCGACCCGATGGCGGCGACATCGGGACGATCGGTCGGGACGAATCGGCTGGACTCGACGTCGCGCTCGGTCCCGAAATTGGCGATGGCCAGACCCATGATCTTGCCGCCGGCCTCGGCCCGGGCGAGCACATTGGCCATCGACCTCCCCTGGCGGACGATCTCGACGCTCATCCCGTTCGGCCCGTCCTGGAAGGGGCGCACGAACTGCATGCTCATCGACCGAACCGGCATGGGGACGGTCCCCGCCGGCGCGGCTCGAGCCAGCTCGGCCTGCATCCCGGCCAGGACCATGGCCTGGGCGTATCCGCCGAACAGCGCATTGTGTCCCCACCACGTGCGATCGGCGGTGAGCGCCCAACCCGATCCCTCGGGTCGGACGGCGAGGTGATCGTGGAGCAGCCGCATCGCTGGTTGTCTATCGACGATTGTCCGCCACCGGCCAGCTCGGCCGGGTGGCTACGGTGAACGTGGTGACTGACCGGCCCGACTTCTACGATCTGATCGCACGGAATCGCCGAGCCACCTGGCTGCTGGCCACCGCCTTCTTCCTGCTGCTGGCAACGGTGGCCACGGTGGTGTCGCTCGGCGTGGGCGGCGGAACCGTCGGCGTGGCCGTCGGACTGGCCATGGCGCTCGGGCTGTCGTTCACCAGCTACTTCTCGTCGATGTCACTCGCGCTGAGCTCCACCGGCGCCAAACCAGCCAGCCGCGATCAGTACCCGCAGCTGTACAACGTGGTCGAGGGGGTGTCCATCGCCGCTGGTGTGCCCATGCCTGCGGTGTACGTGGTCAACGACCCGGCACCGAACGCCTTCGCCACCGGCCGCAAGCCGGAGAAGGCGGCCGTGGCGGCGACAACGGGCCTCCTCGAGAAGCTGAACCGGGATGAGCTCGAGGGTGTCATGGCCCACGAGGTCGCCCACATCCGGAACCAGGACATCAAGGTGATGACCCTGGCGGTGGCCACCGCCGGGTCGATCGCCATCATGACCGACATGTTCTGGCGCCTGCTCTGGTTCGGCGGTGGACGGCGGCGGGGAAGCGGCAATGACAACAACCCGATCGCCATCATCGGGATCGTGGTCGTGGCCGTGCTGGCCCCGCTCGCGGCGGCGATGTTGAAGGCTGCGGTCTCCCGGCGGCGAGAGTCCCTCGCCGATGCCTCGGCCGTCGAGATCACCCGGTTCCCCACCGGCCTCCGCCGCGCCCTCGAGAAGCTCGACGCCGACACCACCGTGGTCAGTCGCACGTCGCACGCCACATCCCATCTCTGGGTTGAGTCTCCCGATGACCACCGGCCGGGGCACAAGGGCCAACGCATCAACAACATGTTCGACACCCATCCACCGCTCCGAGACCGGATCAACCTCCTGCGGCGCATGGAGGGCATCGAGCCCTACGAGGGGCCCGATCCGGAATTGGTGGAACAGCTGTCCGAACAAGAGCCCGGGGGCCGGCTCGAAGCCGACGCTCATCCGGAGACCCCGGCGGGTTGGTACCACGACCCCGCCAGCGGCCAGGGAACGGTTCGCTACTGGGATGGGAACCAGTGGACCGCCAACGTTCGGTGACCGCGCTCGGTGAGCGAGGCGGCGTCGGGTGGCTTGCGGTCGTGGCCCTCCTCGTCGTCACGGCCTGCTCCAGCACGCAGTTGCCGGAGCTCGACCAGACCGCTCCCACTCAGCCGGCCACGACGCTTGCCCGGCCCTCCACCACGACCACACCCGACTCCCCCGCGGATCCCAGCGACCAGACGCGGCCGGCCGAGCTCCTCGAGATCCCCGGTCGCTTGGCTGCTCTGGGCCCCGCGGGCGAGCTCCTGGTGCGAGCCGGGAACACCGACTGGGAGCAGTGGTCGGCCGACGCTCGCCTCGTCACCCAATTCGGTTGGTCTCCAGACGGTGCTCGGATGACCTGGACCGAGGCAGGCGATGACGGGACCGAGCTGGTGGTCGGCGATGGCCGCGACCGCGCCCTCGTCCCGCTCGAACGTCCGCCGTTCTTCGTGTGGTGGACTCCTGACGGCAGCCGGGTCAGTCACCTTGGGGCCGCCGGCGATCAGATCACACTTGCGCTCTCACCAATCGACGGACAGGCCGATCAGGTGCTGGCCGAGGCCAGCCCGCTGTTCTACAGCCTGTCGCCATCGGGACGGGTCGCGGTGCATGAAGCCGGCACCGACCTCGGCGTGGTCGAGGGGGCGACCGTCGATCTCGTGGCGCGCACGTCAGGCGGGTTCCAGGCGCCGGCGTGGCTCGATGACGAGCGCCTGCTGGCGGTCGTGCAGTTGGAACGAGGCGACGCGTTCGCCATCGTCGACACGACCGACGGATCGGTGACGCCCTTGTTCGACGTCGACGGGTCCATCAGCTTCGCCGTCTCGCCCGACGGCCGGCGGGTCGCCTATCAGATCCTCCAGGGGGCCCAGGCCGACGATCGGCCGGTCGGAAATCGGGTAACGGCTCAGACCACAGAACCGGATCCGCCCGACGTACTGGTGCTGGATCTGGAGACGCAACAGGCGACGTTGGCTTTCATCGGACAGGCCCGGTGGCTCGACTGGTCGCCCGACAGCCGCGCGCTGGCCGGTCTGATCGATGCCGGCGACCTCACCTGGCGGGTGTGGGACGAGCAGGAGTTGACCCGCTCGGCGCCGGTGGAGATCTCGCCCGTGATGGCCGAGAGTTTCGTGCCCTTCTACGACCAGTACACCCAAGCACTCACGGGTTGGTCTCCCGACAGCAGCCTCTACGCCTTCGCCGCGAGCATGAGCGGGCGTACCGGAGTGTTCGTCCAGCCGGCCGAGGTGGGAGCGGAAGCCTCGTTCCTGGGCCCCGGGGTCATGGTCGCCTGGGCCCCACAGGCGGGCTGAGGCCGCCTCGCCGAACGCCGGGTGTTGGTTCAACCAGCGCGTCAGGCCATCCGATGCTCAGAGAATGGTGTTCCCCCCGACCACGGCGTCGAGCCGACGTGACTACAGGCGCGACCTCGCCGTGCGGCTCGACCCGGCGACCGTAGAGCGGATCTACCAAGCCGTCTGGTACTTGCATCCCGGTGTCGACATGGCCGCGGCGGTGACCAGGTGGACGTTCGAAGTGGCGGTCACCAGAGTCGAGCATCTGCCCGCGCCAGAGCTCACCGACGCCTGGCTGATGACCATCGCCGACCGCGAGCTGCGCCGGGTGCGAGCTGCTCGTGGGCACCAGGCATCCTGGCTCAGACCGGCCGACACCAGCGCTCGCCACGACCTGGCCCACCGGCTGGCCGATGCGCTCCAGGTGGTCGATGACCGTCAGCGCCTGGCGCTGGTCCTGCGATATCGGTTGCGACTGTCCGACACCGCGCTTGCGGCCGCCCTCGATCAGAGTGTCGCCGACGCGGCACGAAGCTGCCGCGCCGCCGCTCGGCGCGTGGCCGCGGACGCAACCGCACCGGTGTCGTCGCTGGCCACGACATCCCCTCCGATCCCGCCTGCCCTGGCCTACGAGGTCGCCCCGCTCGATCGCCAGGACGGCCGCAACCGACTGGACTACGCGTGGCGTCCCAACGGGTTCCCCACCGGGACCGCCTATGACAACCCTCGGCGGCGGTGGCTGTATGCAGCGGCCGCCGCGCTGGCCCTGCTCGCCGCGGCGATGATCGGGCTGGGCATCCGACCGACGAAGGACCGCCCCCGACTGGTCGACGAGCCGACTCCCGATGTCACGTCCACGGTTGATTCCGCCGAGCCTGGTCACGCTTCCTGATCCTGCCGTCGACACCCGAGTGCCAGCCTCTACCCTGAGCGGGTGCGTCGACGACCGAGAGTGCTGATCGCCGGGCTGCTCATGGCAGCGGTCGCCATCGCCCCACTGACGCCTGCTCAGGGCCAGGTCGACGAGAAGGAGCTGTCCACCCTTCGGCGGCGGATCGAGCAGAACGAGCCGCGGATCGAGGAGCTGACCGACCAGATCGACAAGGCGAACGAGGACATCGACTTGCTCGACACCCGTATCGCGGCACGCGACATCGAGGTCGAGCTGCTCGCCGATCGCTTCGCCGACGCGGTCAGTGACCGCGACCGTCCCATCCGGGTGTCCCAGGCCGCGGCCATCGATTCCTACGTCCAGGGAGACCCACGGTCTGCGGCCGTACTCGAGGAGATCCGAACCCTCAACGGCGACCCCTCTCATCAGCGCCAACGCCAGCTGTACGACGTGGTCATCGGCACGGCGCTCGACCAGATCGCGGCCGCCGAGGACCGCCTGCAGGAGCTCCAGGAGTCGTCATCGGAGCTGATCGACACCCTTGCCGGCCTGGAGCAGGAGCGAGCCACCGCTCGCTCCGCCCGCACGGCCGCCCTGGCCGAGCGGGCGGGGCTCATCAAGGACACTCGTGCCCTGCGGCTGCGCCTGGAGTGGTTGGAGTCGCTCAGCGAACGCTGGGTGCTGACCGGTGAGCTCGGATGGGACGGCACCACTCGTCCGGCTCTCGCCGTGAAGATCGACAACGTCGGGGCGGCCCGGCCCCAGTGGGGCATCAATCAGGCCGACGTCGTCTGGGAAGAACGGGTCGAAGGCGGCTTCACCCGCCTCGTTGCCGTCTTCCACTCCCAGCCGGCGGAGGTGGTCGGGCCGGTTCGCTCGCTCCGCACGTCCGATCCCCGCATCCTGACCAACCTCAACCACCCGCTGTTGGCGTCATCGGGTGGCAATCCCGGGTCTCTCCAGACCCTGGCCATCTCCACTCTCATCGATGTCGGCGCACTGGCGAACCCCGAGCGGTACTGGCGCGAGTCCAGCCGTCAGGCGCCCCACAACCTGATGTCGTCCACGTCTGGCCTGTGGGAAGCGGGCGGCGACCGCGGTGGCATCCCACCGCCCGTGTTCCGGTTCCGCGAGCCCGGCGACGGCCTGCCAGACGATGCCCGGCCGATCAACAACGTGAGCATCGACTACGGCGAGACAACAGTCGGATATCGATGGAATGGTGAGGGCTGGGTTCGCAGCCAGGACGGTGCCGATCACACCGACGTCGATGGAAACCCCATCGCTCCTCCCAACGTGATCCTCCAGTTCATCGGGTACAAGCCCAGCCAGGCCGACCTCGCCTCGCCCGAGGCCGACGTCTTCGGCGAGGGCATCGCGTGGGTGTTGATAGACGGCCACATCATCGAGGGCACATGGACCCGCCACAATCCCAACGGACCGACGACCTATCGAGACAGCGCGGGCGAGTTCATCCGGCTCAATCGCGGTCGCACCTGGGTTGCCCTGCCCCAGGTCGACTCCCCGGTGACGGTCGGCTAGCGGCAGCGGTGGGCGACACCGAGGCCCATTCCGACCATGTGTTGATCGTTCGGGCCGGGCGGTAGGTTCAGGCGCCGTGCCCGGCATTCACATCCGCCTCCCCGATCCCAACGGTTTCGCCGATGCTCTCGATGATCTCCGGGCCGAACTGGGCGTGCCCGCGGCCTTCGGTGCGGATGTACTGGCCGAGGTCGAACAATCGATCAAGGCTGGGCCGTCGCTGCCGCCCGGCGCAGCCACGCGGGAGCCGATCGACGCCCTCGACCTGCCGCTCGTCACGATCGACCCGCCGGACGCGCTCGACCTGGACCAGGCGTACGCCGCCAGTCGGTCGACCAACGGCTACCGCCTGCACTACGGCATCGCCGACGTGTCCGCCTTCGTGGACCCCGGTGGAGCGGTCGACCGGGAGGCCCGCGAGCGCGGCGTCACGCTGTACGCCCCCGATCACAACACGCTCCTTCACCCACCACAGCTGGCCGAATCCGCGGCCAGCCTGCTTCCCGGCGAACAGCGGCAAGCCGTGCTGTGGACGATCGACCTCGATGTCGATGGTGACCCGACGGCCGTCCGGGCCGAGCGGGCCCACGTGCGCAGCCGGGAGAAGCTCTCCTATGCCGCAGCCCAGCGGAAGATCGACGAACGCACCGCTGACGAGTCCCTTCAGCTCCTTGCCGAGATCGGACAGCTGCGACAGGCCCGCGAAGCCGAGCGAGGCGCCGTCAGTCTGGACCTGGCGGCCCAGGAGGTGCGGCGGCACGACGACCACTTCGACCTCGAGTACGACGAGAGTCTCCCGGTCGAGGGCTGGAACGCCCAGATCAGCCTGCTCACCGGGATGGCCGCCGCCCAGATCATGGTCGAGGGTCAGGTCGGTCTGCTCCGTACCCTTCCCGAGCCGTCCCGAGACACCATCGCCGAGATCCGTCGGTCGGCGCTGGCCCTCGGCCTGCACTGGGATGAGGGGGTCTCGTACGCCGACCGGGTACGAGGCATGCACCCTCACACGCCGGCCGAAGCGGCCTTCCTCCATCAGGCGGCGAGGGGCCTGCGCGGCGCCGGGTACGTCGCCTTCGCCGGCCAGCTCCCCGACTACACCCGCCACGCAGCCATCGCCGCCGAGTACGCCCACGTCACGGCGCCATTGCGGCGGGTCTGCGACCGCTTCGCCAACGAGGTGGTGTTGGCGCTGTGCGCCGATCACGCCCCTCCGGACTGGGCGGTGCAGTCCCTGTCCGATCTGCCGTCGATCATGGGCCGTGCCAGTAGCGCCGATCGGGCGCTCGAGCAGGGGGTCATCGATCTGGCCGAGGCGCTGGCGCTGGCCCACCGAGTTGGTGAGGTGTTCGTCGGTACCGTGGTCAGCGTCGACGAGCGGCGGGCCAAGATCCAGGTACGTCAGCCGGCAGTGGTCGCCTTCATCGATCCCGACGCCCGTGAACTGGGCGAGTCCGTCGAGGTGCGGCTCACAGCAGCCGATGCCCGCACCCGCCTGGTGCACTTCGATCCGGTGTGATGTGACGACACCGCGCCCGCGCCAGATCGCCGTCGTCGGCGCGGGAATCACGGGCAGCGTGCTGGCCATGAGGCTGGCCGATCGTGGGCACGCGGTCCATCTGCTCGAGCGGCGACCCGATCCGCGCGCCATGACGGCGGATGGTGATCGGTCCATCAATCTGGCGCTCTCGCATCGCGGTCTCCAGTCGCTCGAGAGAGTGGGGCTGGCCGACGCGGTTCGCGCCAACGGCATCCCCATGCGGGGCCGCATGATCCACGACATGAGCGGAAGCCGGACGTTCTCGCCCTATGGCATCGTGCCCGAGCACCATCTGCTCTCGGTGAGTCGCAGTGGGCTCAACCGACTGTTGGTCGAGGCCGCCGGCCAACGCCCCGGCATCGAGCTGTCGTTCGACCACCACGTGACCGACATCGACCTCGACGCCGTCGAGATCGACGCACAGGTCACCGGCGGTGGGACTCGCCGGGCCCGCTACGACGCCGTCTTCGGTGCTGACGGGGCGTACTCCGCGGTGCGTCAACGTCTACAGCGCACGGCGTCGTTCGATTTCGAGCAGGACTTCCTCGAGCACGGGTACAAGGAGCTGACGGTGCCGGCGGACGCCGAGGGGGCCTTCGTCATGGAGCCCGAGGCGCTGCACATCTGGCCCCGCGGTTCGTACATGCTCATCGCACTTCCCAATGTCGACGGCACGTTCACCTGCACGCTGTTCTGGCCCCTGGAGGGACATGGTTCCCTGGCCACCGATGCCGACGCGGCGCTGGCGACCCTGCGCCGAGACTTCGCCGACGCCGTGGGACTCATGCCGCAGCTGGACACGGAATGGCGCGAGCACCCGGTCGGCACGCTGCTCACCACCAGGTGCGAGCCATGGAACCTCGGCGGCCGTGTGCTGCTGTTGGGCGACGCCGCTCACGCAGTGGTGCCGTTCTATGGCCAGGGCGCCAACGCGGGACTCGAAGACGTCACGTTGCTGATGGATGACCTCGATCGCCACGACGACTGGGCCCAGGCGTTCGACCACTTCGCCCGGACGCGCAAACCTCATGCCGACGCCTTGGCCCAACTGGCACTGGACAATTACGTGGAGATGCGTGACCACGTGGCCTCGCGCTGGTTCCTCATGGGTCAGTCGGTGGAACGGGGTCTTCACCGACTCCTCCCCCACCGGTTCATCCCCCTGTACACCATGGTGACCTTCACCAGTACCCCCTACGGCGACGCTGTTCGCCGAGCCCACCGGCAGATGATGGTGATTCGCCTCGCTGCGATCCTGGTGGGGTTGGTGGTCGTCGCCGTGATCGCCCTACTTCTCAGACTGGTGCTCTGACCCCTACGGTGACGCAGGTGACCGAGGAGCAAGAGCAGCTGCGCTACGCCAACTACCTCGAGCTGGAGACGCTGCTCGGGCTCCAGCACCCGCGCTCGGACCCCCCCGAACACGATGAGCTGCTGTTCATCGTGTTCCATCAGATCTCCGAGCTGTGGTTCAAGCAGCTGCTCCACGAGATCGATCGGGTGAAGCCGGCGTTCACGGGTGGGCACACCTTCACGGCCATCGGGTTGCTCACCAGGATTCGGCGCATCCTCCACGCAGTGGTCAATCAGATGGACATCCTCGAGACACTCACGCCTCTCGGCTTCTCCGCCTTCCGGAACCGACTGGACACCGCCTCCGGCTTCCAGTCGATGCAGTACCGCGAGCTGCAGTTCTCGCTGGGCATGAAGCGAGCGGGAGCGCTCGACCACTATCCCCACGACATCGCCGGTATCGACCGGGCCCGGCAGCGATTGGAGGAACCGTCGCTCGTCGATCACTTCCACGACTTCCTGGAGCACCATGGCGTCGAGATCCCCGAAGAGATCCGCAACCGACCGGCCACCGAGCCGGCACCTCCGAGCCCCGTCATCCAGGCCGGACTCCTCGACCGGTACCGAGCCGATCGGGAGCTCCGCATCGTTTTCGAGCTGCTGACCGATATCGACGAACTGCTCCAACAGTGGCGCTATCGCCATGTGAAGGTGGTGGAGCGGACGATCGGCAACAAGCCGGGCACCGCGGGGAGTCTGGGCGTGGCCTACCTGAAGGAGTCGCTCTTCCTGCAGGCCTTCCCGGACCTGTGGGCGATCCGGCATGACCTCTGATCGACGACGACCACGCCCGATCCGATTCGACCTCTCGCCGCCGGTCAGCCCCGCATTGGGGGTGTGGCCCGGAGACAACCCTGCCTCGCGGGAAGTGCTGGCCGAGCTGGACGCCGGCGACCATCTCACGCTGTCGACACTGCGGACCACGGTGCACCTCGGCACCCACGCCGATGCGCCATCGCACACGCAGGCCGGGGGCGCCACCATCGACGCGGTCGACCTCGATGCCTACCTCGGTTCGTGCCAGGTCATCCCTCTCGACATCGAGCGGGGGGAGCTCATCGAACCGACTGATCTCCAGACTGCGATCACCCAGCCACGGGTGCTGCTGGCCACCGGCACGTTTCCTGATCCGACCCGCTTCACCACTGACTTCGCGGCACCATCGGTCGCGCTCGTCGCGTACCTGGCCGCCGCAGGGGTGGTGCTGCTGGGCACGGACGCTCCCAGCATGGACCTGTTCGGTTCGAAGGACCTGCCCTCGCACCGCGCGTTGGTGCAGAGCCGCATCGCCGTGCTCGAGGGCCTCGTCCTGCACGGGGTTCCCGCAGGCGACTACGAGCTGGTCGCCCTGCCGTTGCCGTTGGTGGGCTTCGACGCCAGCCCGGTGCGAGCCGTGTTGCGGGATCGGGACTGATGTTCAGTCTCGCTCGGTGTGCCGCGGCAGCCCCTCGAGGTGGGCCGCGTCGTTGAACCGCATCAGCATCCACTGACCGGTGGGCGCTCCGTCATCGTCGAGCAGCCGCCGGAACTCGGTGATGGACGTGTTCAGCGACCACAACCATTCGGACTGTTGCGAATACCCGACGAGTGATCGGAAGGCGGCGTCGATCACCCCGCCATGACAGACCACCATGATCGAACGACCCGGCGCCCGGTCGGTGAGCGCGAACAGTGCCCGCCCGACGCGATGGTGGAAGCTGGCCAGTGTCTCGCCGCCCGGCGCGATTGGCCGATGGGGCTGCGCCCACTGGTCGAACGATCCGAATCGCTGCTCGTACTCGGCGAACGGCGTTCCGTCGGCTTCGGGACCGGGTCGGAGCTCCTCGAGGTCGGGGTCGGTCCGCACCCGGAGGCCGCCGATCGACGGCGCGACGACCTCGGCCGTCTCGATCGCCCGGGGCAGGGTCGATGCCCACAGTTCGTCGATCGCGAGATCGATGGTCCGGTGCAGTCGGTCCCGGAGTGCCTCGGCCTGACGAACGCCCAACGGTGACAAACCGGTGCACGCCGTCGCACCCCCGAAGACCTGACGCACGGTGACCTCGGACTCGCCATGTCGCACCAGGGTGAGGGTGGTGTGTCGGCTCACACGCCGACCGCGGGCCAGGCCCGTGGGAACTCGGGGTGATCGAGTGGAGTCCCGGGCTGGGGCCGGCGTTCGACCAGCCACGGAAAGGGCGGAGACGTGGGTCCCGGCCGGATGGCGTAGACGGCATCGTCGCCGAGCCATCGGGTGGTGAACGCCCGCCGGCGGCGGTGCAAGGACGGAGTACCGGCAGCCGCATGCAGGGTCCGCATGTGGAACACGATCGCATCACCCGCCGCCACGTCGAAGGCGGTGATCTCGGGGCGGTCGGGGTGGTCGGCCGGCAACCTGGCCAGCCCCTCGATGTTGGGCACCGGAGTGAACCCGACCGTGTCCTGGCCGGACCAATAGGGTTCGGCGTCGAGGAATCGCCGAGGGAGGTGGTAGCCACCGCGGTGCGAGCCCACGACGAATCGGAGACCGTGATCGGCGGGAACGTCGTCGAGTGACAGCCACACGCTGCACACCTGATCGCCGTCGACGCAGTAGTACGGCTGATCGTGGTGCCAGGGCGTCTCTTCGTCGGTGCCCGGTTCCTTGACCAGCACGTGCTCGTGGAAGAACCGCACCTCGCGGCTGTGCATCAGGCCGGCTACCAGCTCGGCCACTCCCGACTGGAGTGCGAAGTCGCGATAGGCCTGGAATCGCTCCCAGTTGCAGTAGTCGCCCCAGAAGCCGCCTTGGCCGCCGGGCTCGGTGTACTCGCTGTGGTACGGCCCGGGTGCGTCACGGTTGGCGTCGATTGCGTCGGCCAGCGACTCCAGCTGGCGTCGGTCGGCCAGACCCCGCACCAAGACCGCACCGTCGGCTTGGAATGCGTCGACGAGGTCGGCGCCGGCTCTCATAGGTAGCGGTCAGCCGCGCATGCGCCGGAGTCGGTGAGGGTCATGACCTCACTACCGGCCTCGGTGACGATGAGCGTGTGCTCGAACTGGGCGCTGCGCCTTCCGTCGAGGGTGACGGCGGTCCAGTCGTCGTCCCAGAGATAGAGGTCGGCCGTTCCGAGGTTGAGCATCGGCTCGATGGTGAAGCTCATGCCCGAGAGCAGCTCGAGGTTGGCCCGGGATTCGTAGTAGTGCGGAACCTGGATGACGCCGTGGAACTCGGTGCCGATCCCGTGACCGATGAACTCGCGCACCACCCCGAGGCTGTTGGCGTCGGCGTGCTGTTCGATGGCCCGGCCGACCTCGTTGAGCACCGCTCCTTGGCGCACGGCCGCAATGCCGGCATAGAGGGCTTGGCGTGTCTCGCGCACGAGATGCTCCGAGTGCTGGTCGACATCGCCGACGAGGAAGGTGCAGTTGGTGTCGCCGTGGACCCCGTCGAGGTACACGGTGACATCGACATTGACGATGTCACCGTCGGCCAAGGGGCGGCTGTCGGGGATTCCGTGGCAGATCACTTCGTTGACCGATGTACACGTGGACTTGGGGAAGCCGCGGTAACCCAGCGGGCTGGGGTAGGCACCACGGGCCACCGTCGCGTCGTGGACGACCGCGTCGATCTCATCGGTGGTGACACCAGGAGCGACGCTCTCACCGGCGATCAGCAGGACCTCGGCGGCCGCGGTGCCGGCCCGACGCATGAGGGCGATCTCCTCGGCCGATCGCACCAGCGGCGCCCGCGCCGGACCCGGCTCGCCGCCAGGGATGTACGGGGGCTTGGGGATGGAGCGGGGCACGGGACGACCGAGTCCGACGAGCCCGGGACGCACCTGTGGCTCGCTGGGGGGCGCCAACACAGCGGTACCCCCTCGTCGTCTCTTGCGCTTGGCCATGTCACCTCCTACCGAACGGACTCTTCATCGTAGTGGGCCCACCGGTCAAGCTCTCGCGGCCTCCGAGTACAGTCGGCCACCGGATTGCCGAGCCATGGAGTCGACGTGACCAGAAGGCGGCTGCACCTACTTGGCGCCGCGCTGCTCGTGGCCGGCGCATGCTCGTCGAGCGAGCCCGACTCAGGTTCGACGTCGACCACCGCGGCGCCGGCATCGTTGGCGGCGCCAACCAGCCCGGCGATCCCCACCACCACGGCGGCGGCGGCGGTCACCTCATCGTCGGCCGACCCGGAAGTCGATCCGGTCTCGTTCCAGACGGCCGGACCACACGAGGTCGGGATCACCACGCTGGCCCTACCGACCGGCAACCTCGTGGAAGTGTTCTATCCGGCCGATGACACCGTCGACGGCCAGACGGACTCGTACCAGGTCCGTTCGTTCCTCCCCGAGGCCATCCGCGCCCTCATTCCCGAGGAGACCGCTGACCGCTACGAGATCGAGGCCGCCCGTGACGGGGCAGCATCGCCGGAGGGGCCGTTCCCTCTGGTGCTGTTCAGCCACGGCGCCGCCGCGTTCCGTTCCCAATCGACCGATCTGGCCCGCCACCTCGCATCGTGGGGCATGGTCGTGGCTTCTCCTGATCACCCATCCCGCAACCTCGAGTCGCAGCTCTCCAACAGCGAGGTCCGGCCGCAGCCGGCGGCCGATGACCTGCGAGCCACACGCGAGCTGGTGACCAGTGCGGCCGAGGGACCCCTCGCGGGACTGGTTGACCCGAACCTGGTGGCGGTCAGTGGCCACTCGGCCGGTGGCGGAACGACGCTCGAGGTTGCCACCGATGACGGGATCGCCGGCTATGTGTCCTACGCATCAGGAGCATTCGATGACACGGAACTGCCCACAGTTCCCTCGCTGTTCATGGCCGGCGCCCTTGACGAGATCGTAGAACCGGAACGAACCGCCGAGGCTCATACGGCGGCCGCCGCGCCGAGTTGGCTGTGGGTCATCGAGGAAACGGGCCACCTGGCATTCAGCGACATCTGCGCAATCGGAAACGACGAAGGCGGTCTCATCGGGCTGGCCGAGTCGGCCGGTATCGGGGACCTGGTCCCGGCGGAACTGCGCCGCCTGGCCACGGACGGCTGCGAACCGCCGAACGTCGAGGTGACCTCGGTCTGGCCGGCAGTGAACCAGGCCTCGGTGGCGTTCTACCGCTACACGTTCGGACTCGATGACGAACCGCGAGGATTGGACGCCATCGACCTGGACGGCGTCACGGTCGAGATCGACGAGCGCCTCAGCTGATCGCGCACCCATTCCCAACCGCCCGAAGCCCTTGCCATAGCGTGTCGGGGGAGGTAGCGACGATCCGTGGTCAACCCAGACAAGCGACAGCGTCGGACCAGACGTGAGACACGCCAGCTGATGCTGGCGGCTGGAACCGAGCTGGCCCTGGACCGCTTCACCGCATCGGATGACGTCGAGCTTCTTCCCCACATCCGTGTGGTCGAGGTGGCCAGTCGGGCGACCGCGATCGTCCGACGGCTGGATCCCGATGCCCCGGCGATCACCACCGGGTCGATCTATCCGATCTGGCCCGACCAGGCCGCCTTCCAAGGTGACTTGATGGTGCATCTGCTGGCCGATGACCACCTGGGTGTGGCCCCCGAGTGGAACGAGTTGGTCGCCTACCTCGAGCAGACGAGTGACGATGTCCACGCCGTGGTGGCCACCTTCGCCCAGATCGGTTGGCGGCACGCGCGCGATCATCGGCGGCTGTGGGTGGTCCTTTCCGAAGCACCCGCGGTGGCGTCGTCACCGTTGCAGACGGAGCTCTCCGCCCACTACGACCGGCTCTGGGACCAACTGGTGCCGGCTTACCAGCTCATCTGCAGTCGCTTCCGCTATCGCCCGCGTGCTGGAAGATCGTTCCGGGATTTCGCCCGGGCAGCGGCCGCGCTCGTGGATGGATTCGTCGTCCAACATCTTGCCGACGGTGAACAGCTGGACGAACGCGACGATCACTTCGCCGGCCTAGGTGGCGAATCGTGGACCCTGCTGGGCGATGCCACGGTGGCGCTGTTCGACCGGTGGTTCGAGCCCGAGACCGACTGACCACTAATGCCCGAGGCGCGACACGGCCGGCCGACTGCTGGCGGGATAGCAGCCGACCGGCCAGAGGGAGCCGCCGCTCGCTGTCCGATCATTGTAGACTAACTACGAACTTTCGGTCAAGTAACATGTAATCCATTTCGATGACATGAAGACCGAAGTCCTGTTGGGAATCAGTCATGAGCAAGACCCCGCGTTCGAAACGAAGTCGAGAGGAAACCCGTGAGTTGATGCTCGATGCGGGCGCACAACTGGTCTACGAGGCCTTCCGCGCGCCGGCGGCTGCCGACTGGGCGCCGGTCGCACACGTGCGCCTGACCGACGTGGCTGCCCGTGCCAGTCGCATCGCCAATGCCCGGACACCGATCACCACCGGCGCCATCTACCCGATCTGGGAAGACCAGGACGCCTTCCGTCGCGACCTCATTCTCCATCTGCTGAGCCCACAGCAGGTGCGCAACGCCGATTTCTGGACCGACTTCACCGACCTCCTCACATCGGAAGAACGACCAAGGACCATCGAGGAGACGACTGAGCTCATCGCCAAGCTCGACTTCGCCGAGGTCGTCGCCGATCCGTACTACTACTTGTTGTACGTCGTCATCCCCTACTGCGACGACCCCGTCATCGGCAACGCCACACGGGAGTACATCCAGGCCGAACAAGGCCACCTGCTGAGGTTCTTTCGATTCACGCTCATGGCCTACGGCCGACGGATCAGGCCGAGCCTCACCGAGGCCGACGTGTCCCGGGCGCTCACGGCGCTGTTCGACGGCATCGTGTTGTCGCACCTGGCCAATCCCGACCAGGTGGGCTACGCCGGCCTGGCGTTGCCTGACCTGTTGGCGGAGGCGGCCACGGCCATCCTGCTGGCCTTCTCCGAACCGATCGAGGAGTGACGCTCAGGAGATGTAGCGGCTGACGGTCTCGATGACGGCCGCCGGCTTGTCTTCTCCCTCGATCTCGATCACGACGCGGGTGACCGCCTGCACCGCTCCCTCTCCGAGGTCGTCGACCTGCATCACCTCGCCTCGGGCCCGGATGCGAGCGTTGACCAGCACCGGGCTGGGGAACCTGGCCTTGTTGACGCCGTAGTTGATGCCCATGGACAGGTTCTGGACCTCGATCAGTTCGGGCAGGAAGTTCGACGCCAACGACAGGGTCAGATACCCGTGTGCGATCGGGGCGCCGAACGGTCCGGTGGCAGCTCGCCCGGGATCGACGTGAATCCACTGGTGGTCACCCGTGGCATCGGCGAACCGGTCGATGCGGTCCTGCTCGATGGTCAGCCAGTCGGTGGGGCCGAGCTGCAATCCGACGTTGTCCAGCAAGGCGGTCGGGCTCTCGATGATGGCGGGCAATGCGACTCCTGAGATGGTTGCTGCAGCGTAGGCACGCTGACCGTCGGTGCGACAACGGGCCATCCCCGGCCCGGGTGGCGCTGTGCTGGAGAATCACGGTTGTTCCGAGGGCGATCCGACGGGGAGGACTGATGTCAGGAGGAGGCGGCACGAAGGCCGTCGTGGCTGCGCTGCTCGCCAATCTGGGCATTGCGGTGGCCAAGCTGGCCGGGTTCATCATCACCGGTGCCTCGTCGATGCTCGCCGAGGCGGTGCACTCGTTCGCCGACTCCGGCAACCAGGTCCTGTTGCTGTGGGGCGCAAAGGCGGCCCGACGAGAAGCAGACGATGAGCACCAGTTCGGCTACTCGCGCGAGCGATACTTCTGGTCGTTCGTCGTAGCCTTGGTGTTGTTCACCCTCGGTGCCCTGTTCGCGACATACGAAGGCATCGAGAAGATCCGGCGTCCGCACGAGCTGGATGCGCTCGGAGTCGCCATCGGCATCCTCGTGTTCGGCATCCTCCTGGAGGGCTGGTCCTTCCGCACGGCCATCCGAGAGGCCCGGCCGCTGAAGGGCACGGCATCGTGGGCCGGGTTCATCCGCCGGTCGCGACTGCCCGAGCTGCCGGTCGTGCTGCTCGAGGATTTCGGCGCGCTGATCGGCCTGGTCCTGGCGCTGTCCGCCCTCGGCATGAGCGAGATCACGGGCGATCCCGTCTGGGACGGAGTCGGCACGCTGGCCATCGGCATCTTGCTGGGAGTGATCGCCGTCATCCTGGCCATCGAGATGCGCAGTCTGCTCATCGGCGAGGGGGCCACGAAGGTGGACATGGCCAAGATCCGAGGTGCCATCGAGGGCGCGCCCAACGTGGTGCACCTGATCCACATTCGTACCCAGCACCTGGGGCCCGAGGACCTCCTCGTGGCCTGCAAGGTGCACTTCACCGAAGGGCTGTCCGTTCCAGAACTGGCCGAGGCCATCAACGGCGTCGAGTCACGTGTTCGCGAGCTCGTACCCTACGCGAGACCTATGTACATCGAGCCCGACATCATGCGCAGGTAGTTGCCGCCCCGATACCTAAGTGTGTGAACCAGCAAGCTCGCTCGAGCGTCTCCCGAGCACAGCCGTGAACTCCGCGGCCGGCATGGGCTTGGCGAACAGGAACCCTTGGCCACGATCGCAACCAAGTTTCACCAAAGCCTCTGCAACTTCAGGGGTCTCGATGCCTTCGGCAACTGTGTATGCATCGAGCCCCCGTGCAAGCCCGACAATCGCGTCCATGACCTCTCGCCCGCGCTCGTCTTGGCCCGCAAGCCCGGCGACGAAGGTTCGGTCGATCTTGACGACGTCAAACTGGAACCGATTGAGATAGCTCAGCGAGCTGTACCCCGTCCCGAAGTCATCGATCGCGAGCGCCACGCCGAGAGAGCGAATGCTCGTCAGCCTTTCGGCTGTAGTTCTGGATTCATCAACCAGCACGCTCTCCGTAATTTCGACGACGAGTCGAGATGGGTCGACTCCGCTCTCTGAGATGGCCTGTCCAACCTGTTCTGCTATCGCCGGGTCGCGGACCTGGATACCACTCATGTTGAAACTGAGGACAAAATCGCCCAGGTCCGACGTCGCTTCCCATTTCGACAGCTGATGGCAGGCCTCGTTCATCACCCATCTGCCCAGGCGGTTTATCAGGCCTGAGTGCTCCGCATGCGGGATGAACGACGCCGGTCCCAGCACCCCGCGTTCAGGGTGAAGCCAACGGACAAGCGCTTCGGCGCCGATCACCCGCTCGGTCGCTAGATCCACGATTGGCTGGTAGCAGAGGAACAGCTCGTCGTTGTCGATTGCATCGGAAAGCTGCTCTGTGAGGCTGAATCGCTCAACAAGCGATGCCTGCATCTCAGCGGAGAACATCCTGATGTCCCGCCCCGGGTCCTGATCGGCCAAGTAGAGCGCGGTGTCGGCGTTGCGAAGGAGAGTGAGTGCGTCTTGCACATCGTCCGTCGTAACCGCCATTCCCACCTTTGACGAGAGCGTGAACCGCCTTCCCTGGACCTGGATTGGTTCGGCAACAATCTCTCGGATGCGGCTTGCGATTGCATCCATC
>JAOUEE010000025.1 GCA_029858875.1 Acidimicrobiia bacterium | reverse complement strand
GCGGTGTCGCCGAAGTCGCTGCGGATCTCCCAGTGCGGGGAGGTCGGGCCGAGATAGACCACCCTGACATGACCGACCGGCGGCGTTCGCTCTTCCTCGATGACATCGGGCATGGGTCGGCTCCTGGAGAACGGGGGAGTCGTCAGCCTAGTGCCCACCCCACCATTCCCGAACGGGACGGGTCATGCCGCACGGATGGTCGTGTCACCCCACGGCCAACCGGCCGAACTCTCACTTAATGTGCAGAAACACCCACTCTGCGTGGTACTCGGCGGGATTTCGCGAAGATCTCGCCTTTACGGGAACTTTCTGATCGTTCTGGGCGTACTACGGATCGAGAGCGGAGGTACTCGCTCGCGAGATCGTCGGGATGCGGCCGGCCCGCTTCCCCCACGGAGGTTCCATGGACACGAGCTGGATGGCCCAAGGCAACTGCGCCGACAAGGACCCCACACTGTTCTTCCCCAACGACGGCGTCGGCGTCATCCGCGCCCAGCGGGTCTGCGCCACCTGCCCGGTCAAGACCCTGTGCCTCGAGTACGCGCTGCGCAGTGGCATCGACCACGGCGTCTGGGGCGGCTGCTCCGAGCGAGAGCGGCGCCGCATCCTCAAGCGTCGGCGTCAGCAGACCCGGGTCGCCTTCGACGCGATGCCCGTCAACGCCGAGGCGGGCTGACCTCTCCACTTCCCACCCACACCCACCGAAGCCGGCGACACAACCCCTCCAGTGTCGCCGGCTTCGCGTGGCGGGTGGCCGCCGCTGGCCGGCCAGGCGCGCCGATCCTGTCCGGGGGTAACGCCCACCGTGGCCCGGCTCGGCGGTCTCGGCCGTGTGGCCGGCGGTGGCTCAGGTGAGCTGACCGAACCAGCGGCGGATCTGTTCGATCACGCTCCGGTCGGTGGCCGGTACCGCATCGGCCGCAGTCATCACCATGTCGTGGTTGGTGAGATCTCCGACGACCGTGAACACGACGCCGTCCCGTTCGATGATGATGATCTCCCGCTCGGCGTCGACGAGGTAACGGGCCATGCCGGCCTCGGTGGGCATGGGCTCGGTGCTGGGCAGTGAGCCGGCGTCGAGGGTGCCCTCCTGGCGGAAGACCGAGACCGGCCCGTGGTCGGTGTCGTACAGGAACTGGATGATCCCGTCGGCCTGGTAGACGGCCACCATCGGCATCTCGGGCATGGCCGGACCCATGTCGTCGATGTCCTCGACCTCGGGCATGAGCTCGAACGAGCCGTCGACGACGGCATCGGGCATGGCCTCTGCGGCCGCAGCGTGCTGGTCCACCAGGTCATCCACCGGGGGCACCACGTCGGCGACCCTGGTGCCCGAGGCGAATCCGAGCACGAGGAAGAAGATGGTGACCGCGGCCACCGCGAGCAGCCCGCGGCGCCGACGATGACGATCGAGGGGCACGACCTCGGCCAGGCCGTCGGTGGCGCCGCCGCTGGGGGCGAAGACGAAGTCGGCCGGAGGCTCGACCGGCCCCAGCCCCCGAACCAGCTGGCGACTGTGGCGCACCGCTTCGAGCTCGGCCGCCAGTGCCCCATCGTGGCTCAGTCGAGCTTCGAGGGCGCGCTGCTCTGCGTCGTCGAGCTCACCGTCGAGGAAAGCCGACAGGCGATCATCGCTCATCGGTCGTCCCCCAGTGCCGTCCGCAGCTGGAGCCGGCCGCGGTGCAGACGGGAGCGAACCGTGCCCACCGGAACGCCGAGCGCCTCACCGATCTCGGCGTAGGACAACCCGACCACGTCACTGAGCACGACGACGGCGCGGTAGTCGACGGGCAGGGCCAGCAGGGCTTGCTGGAGGTGCTCGGGGAGCCGGGCCGCGGCGAGGGCCTCATCGGCGGCCAGTCCGCCCTCGATCACGCGATCGGCGTCGTCGGGCAGAGCCTCGGTGGGACGACGCTTGGTGGCCCGGACCTGATCCAGGAAGACATTGGTGGTGATGCGGCTCAACCAACCGCTGAGGTTGCCGGGCCGGTAGGTGACCAGTCCTCGCTGCACTCGAAGTAACACCTCCTGCACCAGATCCTGGGTGTCGTCGTGATTACCGGTGAGCCGGTAGGCCACCGTGTACAGGAAGCGCCCATGATCTCGGGCAACCTGTTCCCAGGTGGGTACCGAGCCAACCGGCGGCTCCGACGACGTAGGCGATGTCATGAACGGGTGTCGACGAGGCTGACGGTCAGCGACTCGTCAACACAACGACGGGAGCACGCGAGCGGTTCCCGGCGATCGGGCAAAACGCGCGATCGTCGGATCAGACGGTGTCGTCGTCTTCGACGGGTTCTTCAGTGCCCTTCTTGAACTCTTGCTGCGCTTGGCCGAGCGACCGAGCCAGCTTGGGCAGCTTGGAGCCACCGAAGAGCAGGAGGACCAGCACCAAGATGATGATGAGTTCGGTACTGCCGAGGTTCATGTGAACAGCGTACCGGTCGGGACCCGACGATGGATGCAGGGGGCCATCCCCGCCCAGCCGGTACCGGAATCGGCGATCAGGCCGTGACCGAAGACTCCTCGGCGGCGGCGCGCGCCAGCGCCCGTTGGCGGCGGATTCGCCGGCGCTCACGCTCGCTCATGCCGCCCCAGATGCCGAACTTCTCGCCGTTGCGCAGGGCGTACTCGAGGCAGTCCTCCTGCACCACACAACCCCGGCAGACCTCCTTGGCCTCGCGGGTGGAGGCGCCCCGTTCGGGGAAGAACAGGTCGGGATCGACGCCCAGGCAGTTGGCGTAATCCTGCCAGACGGGTTCATCCGGTTCGGGTAGCACTTCTCGCATTGGTTCCCCTCCTGCGCCCCGCCGGCGTCGGGTCGGTACGTTCGTGGCGGTTGGCCAGCACGGACCGAACCAGCTCTCAGTGGTGTAATTACAACACTGTGGTTCGCTCATGTCCAGCGGAAGACCACCATTTTCCCGGGAGGACAGACATTGGGTGTGCGTGTCGTGCAGGCCGACATCACCACTTTGGCGGTCGATGCCATCGTCAATGCGGCCAACGGCACCCTCCTCGGCGGGGGCGGAGTGGACGGCGCCATCCACCGGGCGGCCGGGCCCCGGTTGCTCCAGGCCTGCCGGGCCCTCGGGGGATGCGACACCGGTGACGCCAAGACGACCCCGGGTTTCGATCTACCGAGCTCGTGGGTGATCCACACGGTCGGACCGATCTGGACCGGGGGTGACCATGGCGAACCCGCCCAGCTGGCGTCGTGCTACCGGCGCTGTCTGGCCGAGGCCGACCGGGTGGGGGCACGATCGGTGGCCTTTCCCGCCATATCCACCGGCGCCTTCGGGTATCCGGCCACCGAGGCGGCCGCCATCGCGGTCGAGACGATCACGGCCCATCGGGCCACCCGGACCCAGGTCCTGCTGGTGGCCTTCGACCGCCCCACCGAGGACCACTACCACCAACTGCTGGACCCATGACCGCGGCCGACGCCCGCGCCACGTTGACCGTGGCCGAGCACCGCGCTACTGGTTGAGGCCAACGTGACCGAGCTCCCCCAGCCCATCTTCATCGTCGGCCAGTACAAGTGCGGCACCAGTTGGCTCCAGCGGAGCCTGGCGGCCCACCCCGACATGGTGGGCGTCAGTGAGTTCGACGTGGTGAAGGCCACCTGCGCACTGAGCCCGTCCGGGGCCCGTCTGCGGACCCCCGATCAACGTCTGGCCGAGTACTTCGATCGATCGGGTTGGTGCGCCCGATGGGACGGCGAGAAGTGGCTGCTGCGCGACACGGTGGCCCGCCTGCGCTCCGGCAATGCCCACGTTCAGGTGGCCGGCGACGACAGCGAGCTGCAGAAGTTCGACAACCTCACCCCCGAGGCGGCCGACCGCCTGTACCGGCGCGTGCGCGACGCGTCGCACGCGTTCGAGGCCATGGACGCGTGGTTGGAAGCCGTGTCGGAGCCGTGGCCCGACAAGCGCTACATCGTCCTCAAGGCCGCCGATCAGGTGGCCGGCTTCCGGGTGCTCCAGGCCTGGCGGCCCGACGCCCCGAAGCTGTTCATCACCCGCGACGGGCGGGATGCATCGATCTCCGAGGAGCACTACCGGTCGCTGATGTCGGAGCGGGACGCCCCTTGGTACCGCCACCGACCCGACCGCGACTACGAGCGGCGGCTGCACGTGTGGGCGGCCCGAGTGGCCCTGGCCGCCGAGCACGCCGGGCGAGGCGATCTCACCGTGCTGCGCTACGAGGACCTGTCGGCCGACTTCGCCGGCTCCATCGAGCCGATCCTGCGACGCCTGGGCGTGGCCGCCGACCCCGACACCGTGGCCACCATCCAGCAGCGAACATCTTTCTCTCGTATGGCCAAACGCGAACGGGGCGAAGAGGCCCGCTCCACCATGCGCAAGGGCGCCACCGGCGAGTTCCTCGACGTCCTCTCCGAAGACGAGCGCCAGCACGCGTGGGACACGGTGGGCAGCGCCCTGGCCGCGCTCGGCTACGGGCGAGACGGCAGCATCGAGCCCATCACCGATGCCTTCACCGCACCCGGCGCCGCCCCGGCCAGCGAGAGAAGCGAGTCGGACCGAGGTTGGATCCAGGCCCGTCCCAACCCCCGACCCGCCGAGGACGGGCGCCGCCACCGTGTGCGGATCCGCTGGTCGACCGTGGGCGGGATCCCCGGCTTCGTGGGCGTTCGGACCGTGCGCGACGGCGAACGGATCATCGCCCGCGGTCCGAAGGGATCGCGCAAGGTCGGCTGGATCCGCTCCGAGCGGAGCTTCGTGCTGACCCTCTACGCCGACGAGGAGGGCCAGGACCCCATCGCCAGCATCGTGTTGCGCCGCGACGACCCCGGCGACCTGTTCGCCACCTGAAGCCGCTTCGGAGACGGTCGGGTCCTCAGCGCCGACCCTGGATCAACCGTCGCCGCTGTTCGACGAAATCGACCAGCACGTAGTCCCCGATGTCCTGGTTGGTGGTGAAGAAGGCCCGCCCACCGTTCATCTGGCTGATCTTCTCGATGAAGGTGGTGAGGTACGTGGTGGCGTCGAGCATGAACGTGTTGATGCGGATGTCTTCGCGGGTGCAGCGGGCCACCTCCTGCAAGGTGAGCTCCACCGTGTGATGCGACGGGGGGTAGCTGAAATAGGGCTGGCCATCGGGTTCGAGATGGGCGGTGGGCTCACCGTCGGTGATCATGATGATCTGTTTGGTGCCCGTCTGACGGGCCAGCATCCGCCGGGCCAGCATGAACCCGTGCTGCATGTTGGTGCCGTAGTCGTAGTCCCATGACACGGTCGGGAGATCGATGGCGTCGATCTCGTGGGCCACGGCGGCGAAGGTGACCAGACCCAGGTAGTCGCGCGGATACTGGCTGGAGATGAGGGCGTTGAGCGCCATGGCCACCTTCTTGGCCGGCACGAAGTTGTCCCGCATGGGCATGGACAACGAGAGGTCGAGCATCAGCACCGTGCTGCTGCGAACCGACTGCTCGGTGCGCTCGACCTCGAAGTCGTCGGGAATCAGCCGGACCGGTGTGCCGCCACCCGACCGGGTGACCGCGTTGCGCACGGTGCGGTTGATGTCGAGGTTGAACGGATCGCCGAACTCGTAGGGCTTGGTGTCGTAGTCCCGCTCGTGACCGATCCCGGTGCTCTCCCGGTCGTGTTTGCCCAGCTGATCGGTGCGCAGCTTGCGGAAGATGTCACCGAGGGCGTTCTGGCCCAGCTGGCGGATGGCCCGGGCCGTCAGCTCGAGCCGTCCCTCGTTGCGCTGGACGTAGCCCGCGTCTTCGAGCATCTGGGTCAGCTCCGACAGGCGCTCGAGGCTGTGGGCTGCGTCGTTGCCGAGCAGATCGCGGGCCCGGTCGATGTCGACCTCGGCCAACGCCCCGGGGTTGCGGGCGCCCCGGAGCAGGTTCTCCAGCTGATCGAGGTCACCCAGCTCCTGGAAGAGCTCGGTGGCGGCCTGCATGTCGAGGGGATCCTGGCCACGGAAGTCGTAGCTGTCGTCCCATCCCATCTGGGGGAACATCTGCTGGAGGTTCTGCCCCAGCTGCTCGGCCTGCCAGCGCAGGTCCATGTCCTCGAGGAGCTGCTCGGACAGCTGCTGGAGCTGCTGGCGCTGTTCGGGCGTCATCGAGTTGAGCATCTGCTGCATCGCGGCCATTCGCCGGGCCATGACCTCGAGCAGCTCGTCGAGAGTCTGGGGGTTCTCCGGGAAGAAGTCGCCGAAGCGCTCCATGAAGCCGTCGAAGTCGGGCTCCTCGCCGGCCTGGCGCTGCTCGAGCATCTCGTTGAGCGCGGCCATCATGTCCTTCATGCGGGCCATGTCCTCGGGCGACATGTCACTGACCGCGCCGGCCATCTGGTCGACGTACTGCTGCATGAGCTGCTCGCGCAGCTTGTCCATCAGCTCCTCGAAGCGCTGCTGGGCCTCGGCCGAGGAGAAGTCGTAGTCCTGGAGCTGGCGTACCTGCCCGGCCAGGTCGGGCGGCATCATCTCGAGCTGCATGTGCTTGTCGGCGGCGGTCTGCTGAGCCAGCTCGGCGCTGCGCCGGTCGCCCTCGTCGGCGTCCTCGGCGAACGCGGCAGCCTGCCGGGACATGTCGTCGAGGGAGTCGCGCTCCTGCTGGACCAGCTCGCGCAGCTCCTCGGCGATGTCGTCGTACACCCCACCGAGGTCGAAACGATCGAGCGCCTCCTCGCGACGCTGCCGAATCTGGTCCATCATGTCGCGCAGACCCTGGAGCGTCTCGCCGTCGGGGGTGGTGAACCCGTCACGCAGCATCCGCGACAGGGCCGCGTTGACGTCGCCGTGCTCGGCCAACTCGTCGGTCATGGCCCGGAACAGGTCGTCGGCGTCGATGTCGAAGCCCACCTGTGTGCCATCCCAGGCGCTATAGGTGAATCGGGTCGCCTCCCGGCGACGGCGACGACGGCGCAGTCCCATGGACAGACAGTAGCGGCCCCGGTGGACCCACCTACCGTCGAGCCAGCCGGTGGAACGTCCCGACCGCTTCGGCCGTGATGGCTCCGTGCTGGGTGGCGTGGGCTTCGGTGACCACGCGCTCGTCCTCCAGCGACACGATCCGGGCCTCGAAGCGGACGGGCTGCTCGATGCGGGTCAGGGCCCGATACCGGATCTCGAGGTCCACGGTGAATCCCGCCACGCCGGCCCCGATGTTGGCCACGTTGCACACCTGGTCGAAGGTGGCGGCCAACACGGCGCCGTGCACGGCGTCGGGTGGTCCCTCGTACACGCGCGTGAACGTGGCCTCGGCCACGGCCACGGGATCCTCCCAACGAGGAATCACGGGCAGCGCCACCGGATTGCGCCGGCCGAAGACCGGATCGAAGGCGAACAGGCGCACCGGATCGAAGGGACCCGGATCGGGCGCTCCGTACCGCGAGGCCAGCGGGATCGCGTCGGCTTCCTCGAGCATGTCGGCCACCTCGTGCACGGACTCGGCCAGCCGGGCGGTGTCGATCGGGTCGGTGTGGTGGCTCACCGCACCCAGGATCAGCCGCCGGATCAGCTCGGTGAGGTCCTCGCCATCCTCGGGGCCCGCAACGGGATCCATCTCACCCATCGTCGACGCTCAGGCGGTGCAGCTCGTCACGTTCGAGGGCGATGAAGACGCCCTCGGCTCGGCAGGTGAGCACGCCCTCCTGCCGGAGCTCGCCGGCGAGGTGGAGCCGGCGCCCGGTCCGACCCACCTGCCGGGCCCGGAACTCGGCCGGGACATCGGTCCTGGTGGCCTCGTCGTACTGCACCTTCAGTGAACCGGTGGGCCCGCTCACAC
The DNA here is from genome assembly GCA_029858875.1 of Acidimicrobiia bacterium. Classification (GTDB taxonomy): domain Bacteria; phylum Actinomycetota; class Acidimicrobiia; order Acidimicrobiales; family SHLQ01; genus JAOUEE01. The sequence goes on along the minus strand of JAOUEE010000025.1, from coordinate 12,398 downwards.
CGGCCACCACGTTGGCGCTGCTGAACACCATGTCGAAGGTGGCGATCAGCACGGCCCCGTGAACCCGCCCCGGCGGGCCCTCGTACGTCGCGTCGAACACCACCTCGCCCACGGCGTCGGGTGGGTCGTAGCGGATGGTGACGGGCGGGGCGATCGGGTTGTAGAGCCCATGGATCACGTCGTAGGGCGCACCCGCATGCGGTACGTCAACCGGGTCGCCCAGGTGAAGCCGCGACGGCACCGGCTCGGGGACGCGAGCCTCGAGCGCCTCCACGATGGGTGTCAGTCGGGCGGCGGCTCTGGCACGGTCCTCGCGCGACAGGTCGCGGGAGTTGACCACCCGGATGAGTCGTCGCACCCCGTCGCTGAGATGGCGGAGCTCTCGCTCTCGACCCGACACGGAGGGGTGCGGACAGGCGACGAAGGGCCCACCGGGCTGATTGATGCCGGACATGGCCCGCCATCGTCGCGCCGCCCCGGCTGTCGGCGCGAATCGGTCAGGACCAGGCGAACAGGCCGTCCAGCACCGTCAGCAGCGCCATCTGGGCCTGCACCCGGTCACGTCCATCACCGTCCACCAGTACCACTCGGTCCGGGAGGTCCATGGCCGATCGGATCTCGGCCAACGTGTGATCGAGATGATCGTCGAAGCGATTGACGATGACGCCGTAGGGCAGGCCGGCCCGCTCGACATGATCCAACGATCCGAAACCGGCGCCGATCTGGCGCCCGTCGACCACCACCGCCACGCCCAGCGCATCGGCGGTCAGGGCCGGCCACAGCGACCGATGGAGCCCGTCGGGCGACAGCGCCAACAGCCGAACGACCAGCTGCTCACCGATGTCGAGACGACCCACCTGGAACGGTGGCCGCCGTCCGGGTGATCCGGCGACCGAGGGCAGCCGATCGATGTCCGACGCCGACTCGATCATCGTGCGGACTCCGGCACCGCTCGGTCCCATCACCGTCACCGTCGCCGTCTGCTGGGACCGACAGACCGCAGTGCTGGTCATCGGCGAACCACCCGGCCGGCCAGCTCCCGGGCCACGTCGGCATCGAGCCGACCGGCCAGACGGTTCGCCAGCAGAGCCACCTCGTAGCTCACCGCACCCAGGTCGCCCCGCTTGTCGGCCACCACACCCAGCAGCCCCGCGGTTCCCACCCGCTCGACGAACAGGAACTCGCGGTCGAGCTCCAAGAGCTGCCGCTCACAGCGATGGCCGGCGAAGCACTGGGCAGCCGAGCTGCCGAGGGAGTCGAGGCCGAGGATGACGGCCGCGACGTGGTCGGCACTCTCCTCGGGCAGGTCGCCGGTCCAGACCAACGGTAGACCCCCGAGGTCGACCAGTACGGCCGCCAGCGCCGAGGGGGCGTCGAGTCGGAAGCGGTCGAACAGGTCGCCGATCTCGCCGGCGGTCGGCGACACCTGCCCTCCCAGCGATCCGAGCGCAATGGCGGTCACGGCGACTCCTCGGTCCTGCGCACCAGCACGATGTCGTCGGCCCCGTCGATGAGCGCCGCCCCGACGCCGCCGCGATACTGCTCCACCAATCGCTGCGCGGCGGCGGCCCGTCGCTCACCTTCGCTGAGCCCGGCGGGCAGCGTCCGATCGACCAACACGGCCGATGACCGGTCCACCGATGGCCAGGAGGCCCGCTCGGGTGTCGGCGCAACGGTCACCGGCACAACCGGCGTCGTCTGGTCGGACGGCGCGTCGGCGACGGCCTCGCGGCGTGGGGCGGACGGCCGCCCCTGACGTCGCTTCGTCAGTCGGGCCGAGAGTCGCTCGGCCGTGATGGTGGCCAGCGGGTCGGGATGGATGTCGGTCGCCGTCTCGGCGGCGGCGTCATCGGGTCGCTCGTCGGGCCCCGACGCGAGCAGCGCCGGCGACTCCACGAGGTGGCGAGCAGGAATGAACAGGCGCGCCAGGTTGCCGTCCCGGTCATCGGCGAGCAGCTCGATGTCGACGCCCGTCTCCCCGGCTCGAGCCCCGATCTCGGCCAGGCGACGGAGCAGGGTCGATCGGTCCCCCGGTGCCACGTCTCCGCCGAGGGCACCATTGAGCCGGCGGCGGCCGTCCTCGTCGATGCGGCCACTCTCGTTGATCACCCACACGATGTAGCCCAGTTCGTGGGACGCTCCGATGAGCACGACCGGCGCGTCCGGGGTGGCGTGGGCCAGGGCGGTGTCGAGCAGGGCCGTCACCATCTGGGTGACGTCTGCCGAGACGGGGCGATCGATGGCGCCCGGGTCGATGCTCTCGATCTCCACGTCCACCGGTCGGATGCACATCGCCCCGGCCGTGGCGAGGATGGTCGTGAGGTCGTCGGCAACGGTCGACGCATCGCCCCGGTGATCGACCGCCTCGCGCTCGGGGCTCTCGGTGAAGATGTCGGTGAAGCGGCGAACCGGCGGCGACCGGAGATCGCTGTCGACCGCGCGGGTGACCCCCACGAAGATCGGCTCGTCCTGCGGATCGAGGGCGGACTCGCGGCGGCCGACAGCCGCAGCCACCGTGGTCGTCTCGGGGCGGTGGTCGACGTCGTCGGGTGCCGCGTCGTGATCTCCCAGGTCGGTCGGAGGGAATGCTGCACTGTCGTCGGACGGTGGCGCCTCGGCTTCGGGGTCGGTGGACACGAGCAGCTCGAGGCCCAGCTCCTCGGGATGGGCCACCGGTGTCGCCGGCCAGCGTCGGCCCACCCACACCAGGCACAACAGGACAGCCAGCGCACCGGCCAGGACCGCCAGCGGCGCCAGCTGGGCTCGCAGGCCGGCGTCATCGCGGGACGCGACCAATCGTTGCCAGATCTCGGCGTCGGCGTCTGCCACGATGGCCGCCGTGTCGGCGTGGGCCTGAGCCCATGCTCTGATCGCTTCCGCCCCGCGATCGGGGGCTGGGACTCCATCGATCGCTTCCCGGATCTCGGTCAGACGAGCCGTGCCGGTGGCTGCTTCCAACCGGTCGGCCTGACCGGGGGCGGCGCTGAGGCGCAGGGTGGTGGCCCACTCCCCGGTTGTGCCCCGAACCTGGTCGACATCGGCCACCGGCCCGCGACCGATCACCGCCTCGAGCTCGGCGATCAGCGCCTCCCGCCAGCGGAGCAGATCCGCGTTGACCGTCGCCAGGGCCGCGTCGGTACCGTCCAGCAGATTCGGGTCGACGTGACCCGACCGGTCGAGGAGCTGCTGTATGGCCTGCTGGTAGCCACCGGCCGTGTCGGACGAGCGGGCCGCAGCCACGCTCTCCAACGTCCGGGCATCGAACTCACGCACCGCGATCAAGGCATCGGTCGCCGCCATGGCCCCTTCGGGGTCGTCCCCCCGCAGCTGCTGCCAGCGCTCGTTCTGGAGCGCCACGACCAGGGCCTGGTCGTCGAGACCGGCCGCGACCAGATCGGCCCGCTGCGACACGCTGTCAGCCTGGGCACCAGCCCGCTGGTGGACCAGCACGCCGACCGCGACCGCGGCAAGGACGACGAAGAGGCCCAGGAGGCCGAGGCGGGCATGAACGGAGCGGGTCAACATGGTGGGTGAGGCGGAAACACTTCCGCCGGCTCCAATCGGACGAGGGCGGGGCGAGTTGAGATCCCTGCCGGCCCGAGCCGCGACGTCCTCGAGCCCCGGGCTGCGCACCCTCAATCGGCGCACCCGGAGGCCGACAGGAAGCCCGGCCCCCCGGCCTCACTCCACATGTCTGTTCCTTCACCCTCGTCCGCACCCGTCCGCCCGTCGGCGCGGGGTCGTGCCAGTCGCCTGGACATCGGCGCCCTCCTCGATGTGGATCGGGTGATGGAGAGCCTCGAGCACATCATCGCCCATGAAGGCGATCAGGGCCTGGTGGCGGTGCTGGTCGTGCGGCCCGATGTGACCGGCACCCTCAAGGACACCGATGACGCCGACTTCATCAGCTGGGCCGGCGAGTTCGAACAGCGGCTGAGTCACGTCGATGGACGACTCCGACTGGCCTTCCGCTCGGCCGAGGAGGCCATCGGCTTCGTTCCGGGACTGTCGTCACGCCGCGAGATCGCACCCCTGGTCGAGCGGTTGGCCGCCGCGCTCGACGCGCCCATGGTGCTGGGGTCGGCCGAGATCTCGGTCGATTCACGGGCCGGAATCGCCGTCGTCGACGCCACCAATCCGGGCCTCACCGAGGCCCTCGAGGCCGCCGACCTGGCCATCACCCAGACCCAGCCCGATCACAAGGCCCGCTCCTTCCGGCCCTTCCGTCGCCTCCAACGCGACCGGTGGGATGCGTTGGAGGCGCGCATCCGCGCCGACCTCGAGTCCGGTGACGTCATGGTGCGCTACCAGCCGATCGTCGAGCTCGGCTCGGGAGCCGTCCAGGGCGTCGAGGCGCTCGCCCGCCTGCGGGACGGACGCCATGGCGAGCTCTCCCCCGGTGTGTTCCTCCCCGTCGCCGCCCGTCACGGACTGATGTCGTCGGTCGGCGCGGGTGTGCTGACACGCGTGGGCGAGGACGTGAAACGGTGGCGGGACCAGGTCGACGCCCCGCTCGCGGTGTGGATCAACCTGTCGGTCAGGGAGGTACTCGACCCGCAGGCCATGTCCTCCGTCGATCAGCTGACCGACCCGCATCCGCTGGTGAGCGTCGGCGTCGAGCTCACCGACACGGCGCTCGCCTCGGCCGACGATGTCGGTCGGGCCCGCTTCGAACTGGCCGACCGCAAGCTGCTGGCGGCGGTGGACTATCACGCCGTGCCACTCACGGAGGTGGCTCGACGAGGCTTCGACGCGGTGAAGCTCGACCGCCGGGTCATCCGCCACCTCGACGCCCGTTCCGGCGAGGCCACCCGGTCGCTGGTGGCGATGCTGCACGCACTCGATGTGACGGTGACGGCCGAGGGGATCGAGACCGAGGCCCACCTCCGGCCGGCCATCGCCGCGAACTGCGACCACGGCCAGGGCTTCTACTTCGCCCGACCGACCGATTCCGAGACCATCGATCGCCTGCTCGGGACCCGCCAACGGTCCGAGACCCGTCCCACCGAGCCGGCAACCGTCGCCCGCGACGCCGACCCGCCGGGAGTCACGGGCTGAGCGGCCCCATGCGTTCGATCACCAAAGGCGGCACCTCGACCGGGTCGCCGATCGACCAAGCCGGTTCGGCCATCGCCCGCGCCCGGGCCAACCGGCCTTCGTCGCGGTAGTGCAGGACCGCCATCGGATCACCCGCGGCCACCGGATCGCCGACCTTGGCCACCACCGTGATCCCCACCGCGGGATCGACATCGTCCTCCTTCTTCTCGCGGCCGGCACCCAGCCGCATGGCGGCCACGCCGATCCGACGAGCATCGCAGTGGGTGACCGTGCCGCTGACCGGCGCCTCCACGATGTGGTGCGAGGGCGCCACCGGCAGCCGCGTGGGGTCGTGGATCACCGCCGGGTCACCTCCCTGCTGCTCGACGACCCGGGCCAGCAGATCGAGGGCGGCACCCGACGTGACCGCGGTCTGCAGACGACGCCGCGCCGCATCGGCGCGGTCGGCCACCCCGGCCAGCACCAGCATCTCGGCTCCGAGCGCCAGGCTGAGCTCGGTGAGGTCATCGGGGCCCTCGCCTCGCAGCACGGCGACGGACTCGACCATCTCCGACGCGTTGCCCACCTCGTTGCCCAGGGGCTGGTCCATGCCCGTGAGCAGCGCCACCACCGGCGTCCCTTCGGTCGCGCCGATGTCCACCATCGTTCGGGCCAATGCCCGGGCGTCCTCCAGGTTGGTCATGAAGGCCCCTGATCCGACCTTGACGTCGAGCACCAGGCCATCGAGGTCCTCGGCCAGCTTCTTGGACATGATCGACGAGGCGATCAAAGGGATCGACGGCACCGTCCCCGTGGCATCGCGCAGCGCGTAGAGGTGCCGGTCGGCCGGAACGAGCGTCTCGGACTGGCCGGCCAACACCAGCCCGGTCCGGCCGAGGAACGATACGAACTGATCGGGCTGGAGGGCGGTGGTGAACCCGGGAATCGCTTCGAGCTTGTCGAGCGTGCCGCCGGTGTGGCCCAGACCCCGACCACTCATCATCGGCACGGCCACCCCACAAGCGGCCACCATGGCCGCGACCGGTATGGATGCCTTGTCGCCCACACCACCCGTGGAGTGCTTGTCGACCTTGGGTATCGCGATGCCGGACAGATCGAGGACGTCACCGGAGTGGAGCATGGCGTCGGTCCACACGGCCAGCTCCGGGCCGTCGAGGCCCTTGAAGAACACCGCCATGGCCATGGCCGCCATCTGGTAGTCGGGCACCTCGCCGGCGACGTAGGCCGCGATGAACCACCGGATCTCGTCCTCGGTCAGGGCACCCCCGTCCCGCTTGCGTTCGATCAGCTCGACCGCCGTCACGATGGGTCCTCCCCGACGATGTCCATGATGGCGAAGCTACCCAAGACCGGCCGGCCGGGCCGGGTCCGGTCACCGGCCTCCAATTGCAGCCGAGCGGGCTGAGTCAATAGCGTCGGACCGACCTGGATCGATCAAGGAGACCCCCCATGCCCATCAATCCCGACGCCGTCGGCGCCGAAGGCCACCCCGGCGAGTTCAGCTGGAGCTCCAAGGACAGCCTGCTCTACGCGCTGGGGGTGGGGGCAGGGGCGATGGATCCCACCGGGTCCGAACTGCAGTTCACCACCGAGAACACCAACGATGTGCCCCAGCAGGCGTTGCCCACCCAGGTGGTGACACTGGGCATGGGTGCAGGCAAGGGACCCGATTTCGGTGACTTCAATCCGGTGATGCTGGTCCACGGGGAGCAGGCCATCCGGCTGCACCAACCCCTTCCGGCCGCCGGTACCGCGGTGTCCACCACTCGCGTGGCCGACATCGTCGACAAGGGCAAAGCCTGCCTGGTGGTGTTGGAGAACAACGTGGCCGACACCGACGGCAACCCCATGTGGAGCTCCAGCAACACGTTGTTCATCCGAGGCGAAGGGGGCTGGGGCCACCAACGGGAGAAGCAGCCACCGGCCAACGTGGCGCCCGATCGCGACCCCGACCAGGTGGTGAGCTACCAGACCCGTACCGACCAGGCCCTGCTGTACCGCCTCAACGGCGACCGAAATCCGCTCCACAGTGACCCCTCGTTCGCCGAGGCGGCCGGCTTCCCCAAGCCGATCCTCCACGGCCTGTGCACCTTCGGCTTCACCGGACGGGCGCTGCTGCACGCCCTGTGCGACAGCGATCCGGCCCGTTTCGGTTCCATGGACGTGCGGTTCTCCAGCCCGGTGATGCCCGGCGACCAGCTCGACGTGAAGATCTGGAACGAAGGCGACGGCGCCATCTTCCAGACCTGCGTAGGCGACACGGTGGTCATCGACAACGGTGGCTTCGGCTTCTCGTGATCGCCTGAGCGCCATTGGGCCTGCCCGACGATTTCTGGTGGGGTTGCAGCTCCTCCTCGGTGGGCACCGAGGGGGTCGGTCCCACCGCGGACTGGTCCCTCTGGGAACGCGACGGCCGAGCGCCCCGTTCAGGCGACGGGTCGGGCTTTCTCACCAACTTCGCCGATGATCTCAGCGGTCTGGCCGAGCTGGGCCTGCGCCGACAGCGACTGACCCTCGAGTGGGCCCGCATCGCGCCCCGTCCGGGGGTGGTCGACAAGGGAATGATCGACCACTACCGGCAGGTACTGCAGGCCGCCCGCGATGTGGGCATCGAACCGTGGATCACGCTGGTGCACGGGTCGCTGCCGGGTTGGTTCAGCGACGACGAGCGGGGCTTTCGCGACGAACGCGGCGTGGCCCTCACCTGGGCCCGCCACGTCGACCTGATGGCCGAGTCGTTCGATGACCTGGCGGCCGGCTGGGTTCCCATCGAGGACCCGGTGGGCATGGCCCTCCGAGGCCACCTGTTGGGGACCCGACCGCCCGGGCGGCGCGATCCGGTGGTGGCCCGCGACGCCGTCCAGGGAACGCTCGCCGCCGTCTGGGAGGCCTGGCGCCTGCTCCGGTCTGGCCCTCGTCCGGTGATGGGGGTGTTCGGGCTCCCCACCGTGCGGCCCGTCCGACCCGAGGCGGCCGACGAGGCACGACGGTGGGAGCAGGTGATCTGGACCTCGTGGATCGGGGCGGTGCGCGACGGCGTGCTGCGCCTGCCCGGACGGGCAGCGATCGAACACGATGGGTTGGCCGACGCCTTCGATCTCATCGGCGTCGCCTTCGACCACCCCGTCGGCATCGACACCGACGGCACGTTCGGCCCCGTGCCGGCCGACGGACGCACCGATGGCTCGGGCTTCGTGCCCATACCCGAGGAGTTGGGGCTGGTGCTGCGTCGAGTGGCCGAGGAGCTGCCCGAGCGGGGCCTGGTCGTGGCGGCCACCGGCGTGGCCACCACCGACGACGACTGGCGCAGCCAGTTGATGACCGACACGGTGACCCAGGTGAGCGACGCCATCGACGACGGCGTGGATGTCCGTGGTCTCTTGTGGCACACCGCCATCGACGGCTACGAGTGGCTGAGCGGATTCGAGCACCCCCGCGGCCTGCTCACCGCCGACCGCATCGTCAAGCCCAGCTTCGAGGCCGTGGCCCGAACCATGCCCCGCCCGCCCACACCAACAGAGGATCCCGCCGACGGATGACGCGGCGCAACCGCACCCCGACCGGTTCGGCCGGGATGGTCAGGTGCGGGCGACGTACTCGGCCCGGGGGCCCGATCCGTGCTTGTTGAGGCGCTTGGAGAGGTGCAGGCCCTCGAGGATGAACTCGATGGCGCTGGCCAACATGCCCGGCGCGGCCCGCACGTCGGCGGCCTCGTCCTCGAGCAGCTCGTCGACCGGTAGCCGCAAGGCGGGGATGCTGTGCAGCAGCGCCTCGTAGTCGGCCGAGGAGATGTCCTCGCCGGCAGCCACGGTGACGCCCTCCTCGAAGGCGTCGATGATCGCCCGATGATGCCCGGGGTCCACCCCGTCGCGGAACGTGGTGAGGATGGCCGCCTTCACCAGATGGTCGAGCACCTCGCCCTCACGGCCGTCGTCGAGCATCTCCAGTTCGACCTTGCCCGACGTGGACGCAGCCAGGGCCTCGAGATCCACCACACGCGGCACCACCACGGACTCACCCTGGCGCAGGGTGCGGCGCAACGCGGCCGCGGCGAGGGCCTCGTAGTTGGTGACCGACATCCGGACCGAGACACCGGACCGCTGGTTGATGGATGCCGACTGCCGGGCCAGCTGGCTGACCTGGGCGACGACCTCGGTCATGAAGTCGGGCATGGCGAAGGTGACCCCCTCGATCGGCGCCACCAGCGCCTCCTGCTCGACGATGGTGATCTCGGTGTCGACGTCGAGGGGATAGTGCGTGCGGATCTGTGATCCGAAACGGTCCTTCAACGGGGTGATGATGCGACCCCGGTTGGTGTAGTCCTCGGGGTTGGCCGAGGCCACCAGCAACACGTCGAGGGGCAGCCGCACCTTGTAGCCCCGGATCTGGACGTCGCGCTCCTCGAGCACGTTCAACAAGCCGACCTGGATGCGCTCGGCCAGGTCGGGCAGCTCGTTGATGGCGAAGATGCCTCGATTGGTGCGGGGCACCAGCCCGTAGTGCAGCGTGAGCTCATCGGACAGGTAGCGCCCCTCGGCCACCTTGATGGGATCGACCTCACCGATCAGATCGGCGATGGCGGTATCGGGGGTGGCCAGCTTCTCGCCGTAGCGCTCGTCGCGGTGGATCCAGGCGATGGGGGTCTCGTCACCGTGCTCGGCGACGAGGTCGCGGGCCGGACGGGAGACCGGCGCATACGGATCGTCGTTGATCTCCGAGCCGGCGATGATGGGCATCCACTCGTCGAGCAACCCGGTGAGGGCCCGGATCATGCGGGTCTTGGCCTGGCCCCGTTCGCCCAACAGGATGATGTCGTGGCCGGCCAACAGCGCGTTCTCGAGCTGGGGCATCACGGTGTTCTCGTATCCGAGGACCGTGGGGAACAGCGCCTCGCCGGCGCGGATGCGCTCGACGGCGTTGCGGCGGATCTCCGCCTTGACGGGGACGGACTCCCAGCCCGAGGCCTTCAGCTCACCAAGTGTGGATGGTCGCGACATGGGGCGAGGGTAACCCGCATCGAACCGCCAACGGGAGTCGCCGCCGCGGCCTGGGTACCGGTAGCGTGCGAACGGTGGAGTTGTCGGGCACGTGGTTGGCACATCTCGCGGATGACAACCTCCGCCGTGACGTCCCCGATGTCGAGCTCGACGAGTCGGACTGGCAACCGGTGGCGGTGCCCGACCATTGGCGCAACTGGCCGGGGTTCACCGACAACGACGAACCGGTGTTCCTGCGCCACCACTTCGATCTCGACCCGTCCGACCCGGACCAACGCACCTTCCTGCGTCTGGACGGGGTTGCCTACCAGGGCGATGTGTGGCTCGACGGTGACTACCTGGGCGACACCGAGGGCTACTTCTTCCCGCACCAGTTCGAGATCACCGATCTGGCCGCGGCCCGATCAGACCATGTGCTGACCGTCGAGGTGAGCTGCCCGCCCATAGGCGATCCCACGGCCCGCCGCACCCTCATGGGTGCCCTGCAGGGCAGCCCGTTCGTGTCCGAGGGTTGGAACCCGGGCGGGATCTGGCGTCCGGTGCACATCGATCGCACCGGGCCGGTTCGCGTCCGCTTCTTCCGTCTGATCTGCGTCGACGCCGAGGAGGATCGGGCCACCCTCTTCGTCCGCGCCGTGCTGCACACCGACGAGGCGGCCGACGTCACGCTGCGGACCCGCGTGGCGAACGTCGACCACGAGCATCAACAGCCGCTGGCTGCGGGCGAGAACCGGGTGGAGTGGACCGTTCCCGTGACCGACATCGAACGGTGGTGGCCGCATGGCCTGGGCGCCCAGCCGCTGTACGACGCCGACATCACCGTCGAGCTGGCCGACGGATCGATCAGCGATCGACGGCAGCGGCGAGTGGGCTTCCGGTCGGTGCAGATGCGCAACTGGATCCCCTCCGTCAACGGCGAGCGCCTCTTCCTGAAGGGGGCCAACCTCGGTCCCACCACCGAGGACCTGGCCAACGCCACGGCCGACGAGGTCACCGGCGATGTGCGGGCCGCTCGCGAAACCGGCCTCGACCTGCTGCGCATCCACAGCCACGTGGCCCGACCCGAGCTGTATGCCGCGGCCGACGAGCTGGGTGTGCTGCTCTGGCAGGACATGCCCCTCACCGGCCAATACGCCCGCAGCGTCGGTGACCAGGCCTCCCGACAGGCCCGCGAGATGGTCGACCTGCTCGGACACCACCCCTCGGTGTTCCTGTGGTGCGGCCACGACGAACCCGACCCGATGCCGTCAACGTCGGTGTACCGGCCCACCGGTGGCATCATGCGCCGCCAGCGGCCCACGTGGAACCGCACGGTCCTCGATCGACGGGTCAAGCAGGTCATCGCCAAGTTCGACGAGTCCCGGCCGGTGATCTCCCACGCCGGCGTGCTGCCCCACCTGCCCCAACTCGACGGCAGCAGCAGCCACCTGTGGTTCGGCTGGCACACCCCCCGGGCCGCCGACCTGGCCACCTTCCTCGCCCGCCTGCCCCGGCTGGCCCGATTCGTGTCGGCCTTCGGATCCCAGTCGGTGCCCGAGACGGTCGACTTCATCGACGCCGACCGCTGGCCCGACCTCGACTGGGCGGCCCTCGAGCGCGACCACGGGCTCGACGCGGTGCTGCTCACCCGTATCCCGCCCGAGCAGCACGACACCCTGGCCAGCTGGCAGACGGCCACCCAGCGGCACCAGGCCGCGGTCCTGAAGACCTCGATCGAGATCCTGCGCCGCCTGAAGTACCGACCCACCGGCGGGTTCGCCCTGTTCCACCTGGCCGACGCGCACCCGGCCATCAGTCATGCCCTGCTGGGTCACGACCGGCGCCCCAAGCCGGGCTTCCGGACGCTGGTCGATGCCTGCCGGCCGGTGATCGTGGTGGCCGACCCGATGCCGGCCCAGGCCGTGTCGGGCGACGAGATCGCCCTCGACATCCACGCCATCAGCGACCTCCGCAAGCCCATCGCCCTGGCCCAGATCAAGGCCGTCCTCGATGTGGACGGCACCAAACGGACCTGGGTGTTCGAGGGCGAGCTGCCCGCCGACAGCGTGGTGCGGGTCGGGCAGGTGCGTTGGCCCGCGCCGGCCGGCGACGCCGAGGTGGTACTCGACCTCGAGCTCACCAGCACCAACGCCAACGCCACCGCCACCAACCGCTACCACGCGGTGGTGCGAACGACCCCCGCTCTCGGGGGTTCGCCCCGCTGACCAGCGCCTCGAGGGGCCGACGCAGGGGTCGAGAACCGCTCGGCCGACCAGGGTTGGGCTCACCGATCGGGCCGGAACTACCGTCGGGAACAAGGCCGCACACCGGCAGCACGCGACATTCGAGGACCCGATGGCAGAC
>JAOUEE010000278.1 GCA_029858875.1 Acidimicrobiia bacterium | reverse complement strand
CGTCGCACACCAGAGCGAAGGCCTGGCGCTCGAGGGCGTCGAACACCCGCCGACGGAAGCCCGGATTGGCCAGTCGCTCGGGGGCGATGAGCACCAGATCGACCTGGTCCAGCGCCATCCGGGACTCGATGTCGCTCCAGGCGTCGACGTTGGACGAGTTGATGGTGACCGCGTCCAGGCCCAGCCGACCGGCCGCCTCGACCTGGTCGCGCATGAGGGCCAGCAGCGGCGAGACCACCACGGTGGGGCCCCATCCTCGATCGCGCAGCATACGGGTGGCCGAGAAGTACACCGCTGACTTGCCGAAGCCGGTGCGAGCCACCAACAGCGTGCGGCGACGATGGGCCACCATCGCCGTGACGGCTGCCAGTTGCTCGGCCCGCGGGGTGGCGTCGGGCCCGGCCAAGGCCCGGACATGGGCGGCCAACTCGGTCTCGACGTCTGCGGCGGTGGGGCGCGGTGGCTCGGCGATGGACGACACGCCGTGACCGTATCCACCCGGTCCGACTATCGGGGGCCGGAGCGGAGGCGCACGAACGTGGCGCGGTCGACCCGGAGGAGATCATGACCGACTGGTTGCCGCTCACCCGGCGCGCCGCACTGACCTCGCCCGCCGGTACACGACCTTCGACGAGGCTGCCGGCGCCCGAGACGACGCTGTGGCCGCTGGCCTGCACACGCATGTACCGGAGATCTGCGACGGACTGGCGGCTCTGCACGAGCCCTTGTGGGCTGCGGCCGACTCGCTCTCCCCTGCCGGCAGAGTGCTGTTCGCCGCTCATCGTGCGTGGCCCCGACCAGAAGACCCCTGGTGAGCGCCTGGCTGGCCGTCAACGGCATTCGCGAGTGGCGCGGCGACACCCACTGGGCCCTCCAGATCGCAGCGGACATCGGGGGGATCGGTGCGGGGATCCTCGATGGCGCGTGACGCGGCTACGACGAGGACTGGCTCCCGCGTAGTCGAGGTGCCGACGATGCCGCCCTCGCCACCGGGTTCGCCGAGCTCGAATCCCACGGCTTCGCGCACGATGGAAAGGTCACCGCCGACGGGCTGGCGTTCCGTCAGGACCTCGAGGACCGCCTCGATGGTCACTGCGCGGCGGCCTGGCAGCACCTCGGCGAGCAGCACACGCTCGCCTTCTTGACCCTGGTGGAGCCGGTGGGCCCTCGTCTGGTGGCCAGAATCGACGAGACGGCCGGTCCCGACTGGATGCCCGCGGCCCGTGACCGGCGGTGAGGGTCGCGGGGACCGCTCTCAGGCGTGGAGGGGCGGCACCCGGTCGGCCCAGGGGGACGCCGTCTCGATCTGCGCCGCGAGGCGGAGGAGGACATCCTCGCGGCCGTAGCCACCGACGAATTGCACCCCCACCGGAAGGCCGTCGGGCGTCACGTGCAACGGGAGTGAGATGCCCGGTTGACCGCTGGTGTTGAACTGGGCGGTGAAGATGAGCATCGACGTCAACCGCTCGCTGCCGTGCTCGGGATCTCGCAGCCAGCCGATGGGGGGCGGAGGCGTGGCGATGACCGGCGTGACGAGGATGTCGAACCCGTCGTCGGTCCACCACTCGGCCAGGCGCCGCTGCCAGCGGTGGCACCACTGGACCGACTCCAGGTAGCGAGTGGCCGGTATGGCCCGGCCGAACTCGGCCGTTGCCCAGTTGTCGGCCTCGACATCCTCGGCGGTCAGCGCGTCGCCCACCTCCTCCTCGATGGCATCGAAGTCTCGAGCCGTGCTGGCCAGCAGGATCGTGAGGAAGTGCTCGGAGAATGCCGCCTCGCCCAGTGCCGCTGGCTGGGCCACCGAGACTCGATGACCGAGGTCCTCGAGCAGCGCACCGGCGCGCTCGACCGCCGCGATGCACTCAGGATGGGTCGGAGCGGCATCGACCGACGGAGCCAGGCCGATGCGGAGTGTGCCGGGTTCCCGGTGTACCTCGTCGGCGAAGGGCCCGACGGGCGTAGGAGCGGTGTACGGATCGCCCGGCTCCATGCCGCTGATCACATCGAGCGTGGTGGCCGTGTCGCGCACCGATCGGCTGACGACGCCGTCGATGGTGGCCCCGGCCCACGACTCGCCGGTCTCGGGGCCGAGTGACACCCGACCCCGGCTGGGTTTGAGGCCCACCAGCCCACACTCGCTGGCCGGCACGCGAATGGAGCCGCCTCCGTCGTTGGCGTGCGCCATCGGCACCATTCCGGCCGCCACTGCGGCCGCCGAGCCGCCGCTGCTGCCGCCCACGGAGTGATCGAGATTCCATGGGTTGCGGGTGGGACCGTAGGCCAGCGGTTCGGTGGTGATGGTGGTGCCGAACTCGGGCGTGTTGGTGCGGCCCAGCGTGATGAGGCCCGCAGCGCGGAAACGTCGGTACAGATAGGAGTCGATATCGGAGGTGACTCCGCGCTGCTTCAAGCCGACGCAACCTCGATGGTGGGGCTCGCCGGCGATGGTGCAGCCGAGGTCCTTCACCAGGAAGGGCACGCCCGTGAAGGGGCCTCGGGGGACCGAGCCGAGGGCTTCCTCTCGGGCTCGCTCGAAACGCCGGTGGATGACGGCGTTGACCTGCGGATCGAGCTGCTCGATCCGCTGGATGGCCTGGTCGACCAGCTCGATTGGTGAGGCCTGACCGTCGCGAACCAGCTCCGCCAGGGCAGATGAGTCGAGGGGGAATTGCGACATGGCTCGAACCGTAGTCGTACCCACTAATCTCTGCGGCGGTTCCCCGGTGGCGATCGTCGGCGCCGGGTCGGGTGAGGAGGCGTTGGGGTATATGTCGTTGCTTGCGGCCGAGTGGGGTGTGGGTCAGGTTCTCTGGTCGATGCTGTGGTTCTTCTTGTTCGTGGTGTGGATCTGGTTGGTCATCTCCATCTTCACCGACATCATGCGCAGCGGCGACCTGTCCGGATGGGGCAAGGCGATCTGGGCCATCGCCATCATCGTGGTGCCCTATCTGGGGATCTTCGCCTACCTGATCGCCCGCGGTGGACAGATGGGGGAGCGGGCCATGCGTGATGCTCAGGCTCAGCAGGACGCCTTCCGTTCGTATGTCCAGGACGTCAGCGCTTCGACCAGCCCGGCCGAGCAGCTGGCCACCCTCGCGCAGCTGCACGAGACGGGCAGGCTCTCCGACGCCGAGTACACCGCCGCCAAGGCCAAGGTGGTCGGGGTCTGACGCAGCCGACCCTGTCGCTCGGGGCGCCGTGATGGAGTTCGCGTTGTCGCCCGATCTGTTGGCCCTGCAGGCCCGCGCCCGCCAGGTGGCGGCCGACGGGGTGGCCCGTTTCGGTCGCCACAACGACAGCTGGATCAACGGCTTCTCCAAGGAGTTCGCCCGGGTTCTGGCCACCGAGGGCTGGATCGGCATGGGCTGGCCCGTCGAGCACGGCGGCCGGAACCGGCCGCCCATCGAGCGGGTCATCGTGGCCGAGGAGATGATCGCCGCCGGCGCTCCCATCGCGGCCATGTGGTTCGCCGATCGCCAGATGGGCCCCACGCTGATCGCCTACGGCTCGGCCGAACAGCAGGCCGAGTACCTCCCGGGGATGCTTGATGGGCAGACCACCTGGTGCATCGGCATGAGCGAGCCCGACGCCGGCTCGGATCTGGCTTCGCTGAAGACGACCGCCGGGCGCGACGGTGACCACTGGCTCATCAACGGACAGAAGATCTGGACGAGCTTCGGGGATGTCGCCGACTTCTGCTACCTGATCTGTCGAACCTCCGCCGATGGGCCGCCGCATCGAGGGATCAGCGAGATCGTCGTGCCCATGTCGACCCCGGGCATCGAGGTCCGGCCCATCACCGACATGACCACCAACCGCCACTTCTGCGAGGTGTACTTCACCGACGTGCGGGTGCCGATCGGCAATCTCGTCGGTGTGGAGGGCGATGCGTTCAAACAGACCATGCGCCAACTCGAGCACGAGCGAGGGGGCATCGATCGGCTGGTCAGCAATCGGGCGTTGTACGAGGTGGCCCTGGAGCGAGCCGACCGCGCCGATCCGGTCGTTCGTGACGAGATCGCCCGACTGGAGACCGGCTACCGGGTCGGCCGACTACTGGTCTACCGAGAGGTGCTTCGGCAGGCGCCGGCCGGCTTCAGCGCGGCGACCAAGTGCTTCTGCACCGAGCACGAGTGGCGGGTGGCGCAGTTCGTGTCCAGGGTGCTTGGGCCGGCGGCCACGATGTTCGACGACATCACCCACGGCCTGCTCTACGCCCCCGGGTACACCATCATGGGGGGAACCTCGAACGTGATGCGCAACATCCTCGGCGAACGCGTGCTGGGGCTGCCCCGCGAACCCCGCGTCTGATCGAAATTGCGGTGACCACGCGCGTCCCGCACCCACCATCACCGCAATTTTCGGGTTGGTGCCATCGATGGGGTGCCGGAAGATGCCAGGCTGGGGACCTTGCGCCCGGGTTCGGTCATCGTCGTGGTCGCGCTCGCCCTGTCGGCGTGCGGCGGGGAGGACCAGGCCTCGGCGCGGGTCGCGGCGGCCCCGGTGCTCGAGGTCGCGGTGGGTCCCGTCGACGTGGAAGCCGCCGAACCGCCGCCGACCGCCACGACGACCACCACGACGGCCGAGCCGGCCGATCCGTGCGCGGGCCGGGTCGATCGCCTCGATGCTGGTCTCGAGCCGGTGCCGGAACGACTCCGGGACCGACTGGCGTTCGTGCTGGCCAGCCCCATGTGGGGTGACGTCGACAGATCGATCTCGGTATGGGTCGACGGCTTCGGAGAGGTGCTGGCCCAAGGGGCCGACGAGCGGCTGCTGCCGGCGTCCAACCAGAAGATCTTCACCGCGGTGGGGGTCGCCCTGGAGCTGCACCCCGACGCTCGGTTCGAGACCTCGGTGCATCAGCAGGGGAACGATCTGGTGTTGGTCGCCGGTGGCGATCCCACGCTGTCCGCCACCGGTACCCACGCGCTGGCCGAATTGGCCCGCCAGGTGGCGGCG
>JAOUEE010000277.1 GCA_029858875.1 Acidimicrobiia bacterium | reverse complement strand
CGGGACGCGGGGTCGTCGGTCAGTCGGGTGCCACGAAGCGGACCCGCGTGGAGGAGACGGTCCCGTCGGGCAGCGCGATCCGGAGCTCGCGACAACCCCGCCAGCTGGCCCGGGTGCGCCACACCACCCGGTAGCGCCCATCGGCGCGCTGGCGAACGCGCCCGGCGACGGGCAGGTCCTCACGGGTCGATCGGGCGGACTTGCAGTGGGCTCGACGACTGCTGACCGTGGCCCGTGTGCCGTAGGAGGACGGCCCACCGTCGACGGAGAACCGCACGGTGATCGGTTCGCCGGCCGGGAAGCGCCGGGCCGGGTCGTTCACCGGTCGGTGAACCCTCACCTCGCGGCCGCAGGGGCTGCGGCCGGCCCACGCGAAGAGGCGCTCGAAGACGTCCTCGTGCACGCGGCCGGAGTCGCTGTTGCCGGCGATGACCAGGTCGAGGTCCTTGGCCACGCTGACCCATTGGCCGCGGATACCCACGGCGCTGAACCGGTCGCGTGGGGCGGCCCAGAACTGGGTGGCGTGTCCATCGGCACCGACCCGGTGGATCCAGTTCTCGGGCAGCAGCTGGGCGTCGTCCCATGCACCGCCCCGCAGATGGAACAGGCCGTAGCGGGCGAAGTCGCGGGTGGTCATGTTGGTCGAGTACCCGCCGAGCCAGTGACCCGACTCGTCGAAGCCCATCTG
Source organism: Acidimicrobiia bacterium (assembly GCA_029858875.1). GTDB lineage: Bacteria > Actinomycetota > Acidimicrobiia > Acidimicrobiales > SHLQ01 > JAOUEE01. Next base: position 4,283 of record JAOUEE010000277.1, on the reverse strand, counting down.
CGCCGACTCGATCCCGAGTGGATCGAAGAGCAGCCGATTCACCTCGGCCTCCATGGCCGGACCGGTGCGCCCCAGCACTTGGCCCATGGTGCGGGCCAACAGGTTGGTCGTTCCCGTGGAGTAGTTCAGTTGGGATCCAGGCGTGGCGACGAGCGGCTGGCTGGCGACCCAGCCACCCGCATCGCCCGAGCTGATGGAATCGATGATGTCGTTCCCTGGCTCCAGGAAGTCGTAGCTCTCGGTCCATTTCAGCCCGGGCCGCATGTTCATCAGGTGATGCCACGTGATGGCGGCCCGCGGATCCCCGGGTGACTGCCACTCGGGCACGGGCGCCGGGGCCTCCACGTCGGGGATGACCCCGTCCCGGTGGAGCAGGCCGGCCACCGTTCCGGTGATGGACTTCGATACCGAGAACGAGGCGTTCACCGTGTTGGGGGTGATGCCGTCGCGATACCACTCGTACACCAACCGCCCACCCTGGACGATCACGATCGCTCGGCCGCCCACCTGGCGGAAGCGGTTCACCAACTCGTTGACGTCGGACCGGGCAACGTCGGTGGGCAACCGACCACGACGCCACCGATCGGTCGGCCACGGGACGCAGCCGGGCTGCTCCGGGAAGGGGCGAAGGGCGCGCCCCTGGGCACCGGCGACGGGTCCGGGGCGAGTCGATCCCCGGTCGGCGAGGTTGGATGGGTCGGCCACCCCCGGCTGGGCCTGGGCCGCCGGCACCAGGCCGATCGTCCCCAGCGCAATGGCCACGGCCAGCAGCCCGCCTCCGATTCTCGCGGTCATCATGTGCTCTCCTCGCGGGTCCGAAGGTACCTCGTCAGCCTCGATGCGGAAGGTCGTACTCGGCCATGAAGTAGGGATGGTCGGGGTCGAATTCGGTGAGGGGAACCGGGTCGTCCACCTTGCCGATGGGTCGGACCCCGGTTCCCTCGATGCCGAGCGTCTCGTCACCCAGATCGCGGCGACCTTCCTCGATTCGAGCCTGGAGATCGGCCACGACCGCGGGATGTCGGGTGGCGACATCGGTGGTCTCGCCGGGGTCGCGGTCGAGGTCGTAGAGCTCCAGCATCTCGGCCCCGCGTTTGCGCACGTGGAGCTTCCAGCGACCCACTCGCACCGCCTCGATGCTGGGACCACCGATGAAGAAGAAGGCCCGGTCGGGATCGAGATGGGGTCCGTCCAAGCCGATGGACGCCCCCAGGTGGCGCCCGTCGGTCAGGCGATCGGTGGGCGGCTCGGCCCCGGCCCAGGACGCGAAGGTGGGCAGGAAGTCGAGGGCCGTGGTCATCTCCGAGCACACCTGGCCTGGTTCGATCGTGCCCGGCCAACGCATGATGCACGGCACCCGCTGCCCGCCTTCCCACGTGGTGCCCTTGGACTCGCGCAGTGGCCGGTTGCTGCCCGATCCGCCACGCTCGGGAGCAAGGGCCCCGTTGTCGCTGGTGAAGACCACAACGGTGTTCTCGTCGAGCCCGAGCCGGGCCAGCTCGGCCAGGATCACGGCGGTGGCCCAGTCGACGCAGGCTACGGCCGCGCCGTAGTCACCGTTGGCCGATGCCGCCTTGAACCGCTCCTGCACGTAGATGGGCAGATGCACGTACATGTGGGCGAAGTACAGGAAGAACGGCCGGTCGCGGTGCTCACGGAGGAACCGCACGGCATGCTCCAGGTAGCGCTCGGTGAGCGCAGCCTGGTCGGGTTGGGCCTCGATCACCTCGTCGTCGAGCACGAGCGGGAGGGGCGGGCGCAACACCGGCTCGGTGCAGCCGATGTCGGCCAGGATCTGCTTCATGTCCTCGAAGGTGAACCCGGGCGGATCGACCTGGCGACCCATGTCGTTGCTGTACGGGATGCCGTAGTAGCGGTCGAAACCATGGTTGGTGGGCAGGAACGCGGGCTGATCCCCGCAGTGCCACTTGCCGATGAGCTGGGTCGCGTACCCCCGGTCCCGGAGGAGGCGGGCGATGGTGATCTCGTCGGGGTTGAGGCCCACGCTCCAGCCCGGGAACAGCACGCCGCCCAGGCCACCGGAAGCCTGGCCCCCGAACGAGATGCGGGTGGGGTAGCTGCCGGTGAGCATCGCGGCGCGCGACGGCGAGCACACGGGCGAGGCCATGTAGAAGTCCGTGAACCGGACTCCTTCGGCCGCCATCTGGTCCAACGCCGCTGTCCGGTTGACCGGTGATCCGTAGCAACCCAGGTCGCCATAGCCCAGATCGTCGCAGTTGATCAGCACGATGTTGGGTTGTGGAGCGGCCGTCATCGACGAGACCGTAGTGGTCGGCCGACGGCGCTCAGCGCACGAAGCGCACGAAGCGCACGAGGGTGGCGTTGGATCAGCCGCGCCGTCGGGCGCCGACCGCAGCGGTGAGGCGGGATCAGACCCGTGAGCGGGGTCCGACCACCAGACGGTGCACTCCATCGGTGAGATCGCCGTGACCCGGCCCGGCTTCGTGGCAGTCCGACGTGGCGGCACTCAGCGCGGCGAGATCGCCGCCGGCGCCGAACGGATGGTGCCCGGCCTCGGCGGCGATGTCGAGGAGCACGGCGACCACGCGCGGGTCCAGGTGCTGGCCGGCGCCCTCCACGATGTGGTCGAGGGCCTTCTCGGGCTCCCAGCCCGGACGGTACGACCGATCGCTGGTGAGGGCGTCCCACACATCGGCCACCGCCGCGATGCGGGCCAGGAGGGGGATGTTCCCCGCGGCCAGGTGGTCCGGGTAGCCGGCGCCGTCGAAGCGCTCGTGATGGTGCAGGATCACCGGAATGCACTCCAGCAGCTCGCGGTGCGAGCTGGTGATGATCACCCCGAGGCTGGGGTGGGTCTCGATCACCGATCGCTCCTGCTCGGTGAGCGGACCGGGCTTGTTGAGGATCTCTCCCGGGATGCCCAGTTTGCCGATGTCGTGCAGGTAGGCCCCCTGGGCCAGCGTGCGGAGGGCGTCGCCGCCGAGCCCCATGCGGGCGCCGATGGCGACGGCCAGCTCGGCCGTGCGGGCCGAATGGCCATAGGTGTAGGGGTCCTTGTCCTCCATGGCGCCGACCAACCGGCGCAGCGGCGTGGGGTAGTTGTGGGCGATGACGGTGAGCGGGTCGTCCTCGAAGGCGTCCTCCAGCACCTCGGCGGCCCATTTCGTGGCCCCCCAGCGCTTGAACACGCCGTAGGCCACGCCGGCGAAGCCGGCCAGCAGGCAGCCGTGGTAGTCCCACCACGACAGGCGCCACAGCTCGCCGAAGTGCATCGACAGGGTGGCGGCCACCGTCATCGCCGCCGCGATGGCCAGCGATGCCTGCACGATGTCGAGCCCCAGCCGGAAGCGCCGCCAGTGCACCCACGAGACCGGCAACAGGACGAGGCACACACCAATGGCGATGGCCAGCCGGACACCCTCCTCGCCCGGCAGCGGCTGGGTGCCCGAAAACGCCGTTGGGCGCCAGGACACGAAGACGACGAACGCGGCGAGGGGGACGGCCGACGTCAGCAACCAGGCCAGGGGGCGCTCGCCGGCGAACCGCAGTCGGACCCGTGCGCTCGGGCTGGCGGCCAGGGCCAGGCACATGGTGAACAGCCCGATGCCCACGTACGGGAACCGACTCACCCACTGGTTGAACGGTTGGCCCAGGACACCGGGCGTGGTGAGCCCATGGCCCAGCAGGAAGAGGCCCACCGCGATGCAACCGGTCGCCAGCAGCACCACGCCGGGCTGGCGAACCTGTGTGCTGGCCCTCGCGGCGACGATGGCCACACCGAGGGCGCACAGCGAGACCATCGTCATGAGCACGAGGTGGAACGTCGTGGCCAGGAACTCGATGTCGAGCGCCGGCACCGCAGCCAGCGCGAGCCACAGCGCGAGTGGCGTCACCAGGGCGGTGAGGTACCACAGGTTTCGCCGGATGACATCCCTTGCGCCGGGTAGCACCGTGCCGTTCCATCGACCAGCCCGACCGTGGCATGAGACGAAGAAGTCGTGTGCCCGTCAGAACACTGCCGGCCCAGTCGCCGGCCACCGCCTCAGCTGCCGGCCACGGCCTCCAGCACGTTCATCTTGGCCGCCCGGTAGCCGGGCCGAAGCGATGCGATCACGCCGGCCAGAACGGCCAGCAGGAAGATCACCCCGAGCTGGCCCAGCGGCATGCGGAACTCGCTGAATCCCTCGTCGGCCAACGCCCGCACGATCACCCAACCGAAGAACAGCCCGATGACGGCGCCCAGCGTCGTGCCCAACAGGGCGATCAGCACGGCCTCCCAACGCACCGAACTGCGCAGCTGG
>JAOUEE010000276.1 GCA_029858875.1 Acidimicrobiia bacterium | reverse complement strand
ACGGGTCAGACGAGCTTGATCCAGGGCGCCCGGCACGGGACGGCTCTCGACGCGGTCCCCGCCCAGTTCGTCACCGGCGAACTGGAGGCCGCCGTCGTCGAAGCATTCCGCGTCGAGTCTCCCGAACTGATCGTGGTCGAAGGTCAAGGCGCTCTCAGTCACCCCACCTACCTGAGCTCGACGGCCATCCTGCGGGGTAGCCGCCCTGCCGCCGTGATCCTGCAGCACGCGCCGGCTCGCAAGAGAATCAGCGACTTCCCGGCCTTTGCCATGCCGACACCGGCCAGCGAGATCACGCTCATCGAGACCTTCGCCGACACCGAGGTGATCGGTCTGACGATCAACCACGAGAACATGACCGACAGCGAGGTCACTGCCGCCATCACGATGTACGAGCTCGAGCTCGGCATACCTGTCACCGATGCCCTCACCAGGCCGACCGAACGGCTTCTCGCCATGGTGTTCGCTGCGTTCCCCGAACTCGAGAAGAAGTCGCCGATCGCTGCGACGTGACCGGCCTCCGCCTCGAGATCGACCTCGACAAGATCGGCCACAACGCTCGTGTGCTCGTCGAACGGGCCGCGCTCCGCAACATCTCCATCACCGCCGTCACCAAGGTGATGCTCGGTTCCCCCGACCTCGCACGCGTGCTGTGCGCCGCCGGCGCCAGCGCTCTGGGTGACTCCCGCATCGAGAACATCGAGCGGATGCGCGACGGGGGCATCGACGCGCCGATGCTGCTGCTCCGCTCGCCCATGACCAGCCAGATCGACCGCGTCGTCCAGGCCTCCTCGATGAGCGTCAACGCCGAGACCGAGGTTCTGTCGGCGTTGGCTTCGGCCGCTCGGGCATCGGGCCGGATCCATGACGTGATGCTCATGGTGGAGCTCGGGGATCTGCGCGAGGGCGTGATGCCCGACCAGCTGAACGAAACCGTACGTCATGTCCTGAGTTTGCCCACGCTCCGCTTGTGTGGAATCGGCGCCAACCTGGCGTGTCGAAACGGGATCGAGCCGAGCGTCGAGAACATGGGTGAATTGTCGGCCATGGTCGACTCGGTCGAGACCACGTTCGGCACAGAGATCGAGATCGTGTCGGGCGGGAACTCCGCGAACCTCGACTGGGCACTGGGGTCATCGGATCCCGGCCGCGTCAACAACCTGCGGCTCGGCGAAGCCGTTCTTCTCGGACGCGAGCCGCTGCATCGACGCTCGATCCCTGGCCTCCATACCGACTCCTTCACACTCGTCACCGAAGTGATCGAGTCCAGACGGAAGCCGACCAAACCGTGGGGCCGGTCCGGCCAGAACTCCTTTGGGGAGGATCCGGAGATCGAGGACCGCGGCGTCATCTGGCAAACCATCCTTGCCGTCGGACGCCAGGACACCGACACTGCAGACCTCACTGCCCCGGAAGGCGTCGAGATCCTGGCTGCCAGCAGTGACCACCTCATCGTGCAGACCCGAGACCGGATGCGTCCGGGCAACGAGATCCGGTTCGAACCGGGCTACTCAGCCTTGCTCAGGTCCATGACCTCACCATTCGTGACCAAGGGTCCTGCACCACGGTGACCGTTGCCAGCGAAGGCCCCATTCACCCCGGCGTCGGCCGCTGATTCGCCAGAACGTCGGCCAGCAATGACGACCGAGTCGGCCAAGCCTGTGCGTGAGCCGCTGCGAATTCCCTTGACTATCGGATCTCGATATATCAGACTTCGAGTATGAGTCGGAAGGGCAAGCCACCGAAGTCGCTTCCGGCGGCGTCTCTGCACATCGTGCTCGCGTTGCTCGACGGTGAGCTCCACGGGTACGGGGTGATGCAACGGGTGAGCGAGTTGAGTGACGGCGCGGTCAAGATGGGGCCGGGAACGCTGTACGGCACCCTGAACCGGCTCGTCGACGATGGTCTCGTCGTCGAGACCACCGATCGAGTGGACCGGGCCGAAGATGAGCGTCGCCGCTACTACGAGCTGAGCGCGAACGGCCGGTCGGTGGCCCTCGTCGAGCTGGCTCGATTGCAGACCCTGGTCGATCGGGTGACCCGAACCCTCGGTGGCGGAGCGATCGCATGAGCGCCGAGCGGGGCGTCGTGCGGGTCTACGGCGCGCTTATCTCGTTGTACCCGCACGAGTTCCGGCACGAGTACGGCGCCGACATGGTGCAACTCGTGCGAGACACCTGCGACGGCGAACCAACGTGGCGAGTCTGGTCACGCATCGTTGTCGACCTCGCCATCTCGATCCCCACCCAGCACCTGGAGGTGCACATGCACCGAACCCCATCACAGCTGATCCCGCTCATCTACACCGCCATAGCCGGCGCAGGAATTGTTCTCGCCATCGCCGGCGGAACCAGCGTCGTGTCGTTGAGCGCTGGACTCATCGTGGCTCTGGCCGCCGGCACCACAGCAGTCATCGCCTGGCGCAGGGTCGCTCCGGTGCGCGGATCGATCCATACCATCCACTGGTGGAAGTTCGTCCTGGCCGGACCGGTCATCATCAGCGCCGTCATCGCCGCGGCCGAAGCCGGTGTCGACGCCTGGTTCGTTGGGATGTTCGCCGTGTTCTCGGGACTGACCCTCACCGCTACCGGGCTCCTGCTCGGACTGGTACGCCTCACCACACGCCGACCACCCGCGATCCCCACATGAGCCCGCGCCGCCTCGTCGTCGCCTCCGTCGGCTGATGCGCGGGTGGATCGATCAGGACCTCTGCACGGGCGAGGACCTCTGCACCGACCACTGCCCCGAGCTCTTCGTCCTCCTCGAGGACGGCATCTCCTACGTTCACCTCGGCGACCTCATCGGCAACGATCCCGGCGGCGCGTCCAGCACCATCTCGATCCCCGCCCAGCACGAGCCGAACGCCATCGCCGCGGCCCTCGACTGCCCCGGCGAGTGCATCTTCATCGAACCAGATGGACGAGAGCCATGCCCTCCACGAACATCGACGAATCCGCTCTGATCACCATCGCTGCCCCGGCCGACCTTGTCAGAGGCCAATTCCGCGACATGGATCATCACGCCAGCACCCCCCCTCACCGTGGCGTCCGATTCGAGACCTCGACACCACCGACCAAATGACCCGGCACCGCAGAACAGCCGCGTCGGCCCGGTACGCATCTCCCAGACGATGACGCTCGAGCTCACCCAATCCGGGCCACTCATCAATCACCTTCGAGATCACCCCCGAAACCGCCGACACCACGAAGGTCGTCGCTCGACTCCGCGGCCACAACTGCGGGCATCGACGCCCTGATCGGACGGATCACGAGGCGCAGACCGCAGCGCACGCTGGCCGCCGCCCTCGAGGAGGACGGCATCGGCCTCGAGGCCGGCAATTGCCCAACGTCACCGACCTGACGATCACGCGACGTGATCCCGACGGGCCCGCCTCGATCGGTGCCGGGGTGCGGAACGGCGCCGGCCTCGCGTCGTGGGCACCCGATCGGGATCAGCGTTTCTCTCGTCGCAGTGACCCCTGGCCGGCTGCGGAGCCGGTCCGAGGCACGAGGGTTTCACGTCGATCGAGTCAGTCGCCGCGACCGCGACATCCACACCGGCCACCACGCCCCTGCGCCCGCGTCGGATGCAGCCGCCGATCCCGCTGGAAACCCCGCCGTGCGGCACGAACGGTTGTTTCGCGTCACGCCGCGACCAGCTCGGCGATCCCACGGCGCGTGTTCTTTGCATTGAAGTCGCCCGGCCAGCACGCACACGACTGCCCCGGTGCCAGCGCGCTGACCCGCACGCAGCCCGACGCCCACGCAATATCGACACCCGCATTCACTTACGCCACAGCGCCCGGGGAGCGCAACAGGGGGCGCCGTTGCTGTTTCGCTCAGTCGGGGAGTCTGTCGATCGCGGTGGTAGCGATCCGGAAGAGCTCTTCGTCGCTGATCAGCGGCGCATCGGTTGCCCCATCGAGGGTTTCCCAGATCATGAGCTCGACCAAGACGTCACTGTCAGCGACCCAGACCCTCCTATTGAGGTCGAACCTCCCGTCCGACGGCCTCTGAGTGGGAGACTGCACCGCGACACGCCGATCTCCGATCTCGGGCGGGTCGATGGGGGTCCACGAGTACGTGTCGCCGTAGTCGGTCCACTCGACCCCATCGCACAACGCGACAGCGGCTTCCAGATCTGTCATGAGCGTGTCGATTTCGTCGGATTCGACGAGGCGCAGCGTCTCGAAGAGTTTCATCGGATCAGGGTCATCGGTCGGCCACACGAAACGGACATCCACCCCGCCGACCTCGTTGAATTCGAAGTGCGAGTCCGGGCAAGAACTGAGCGCCACGTCGGAACTCGCTCCGAACCGATCGCGCCCTTCCACCTCGAAATCGCCACCCACATCGTCAATCGTCAGAAGCGACGGCTCCAGCGCAGCGGTCGCAGCAGACGGTTCGGTGGGCGAGGAGCTGCAACCCGAGACGAGCCCGAAAGCGAGGATTCCGACGGCAACCCAGCCCAAGACCTTCGGGAGGTGGCAGGAGTTCATGTCCCTGGTGGCTCCTGCATCACACGACCCGGCTTCGGCGAACTCGTCGACGGCGAGCGCGGTGAGCGGTTTGGCCCTGGACCCTTGCCGGCTGGCGATCCCATCGACGACTTCTCTCTCGTGAGCGGCGCGGCGTGGTTGATCTCCGCGACCCATCATGGGCGGGTCGCTGATTCCGACGACAGGGGCGAACGTCCCTGCGGTCGCGCCTCTTGGCGCATGCCCTGCTGGCGGCGGGGTGCATGACGGCACCACCCCTCGAGTTGATGCCGCTCGTCGATCGCTCGCGGTGCCTCGAGATCGTCGAATGGGCATGCGTTGCGTTGGGCGAGCGAATCGACACTGCCGGCGATCGCCTCGATCAGGGTCGTCGGAGATGCTGCGTGGGCGGCGATGGCCTTGGCGACCACATGGGAGGAGATCACGGACTGTGCGCTGTGATCGATCGCGTCGAGTGACGTTCATGCGCCGGCGTGGCCGACATCGACGATCATTCCGTAGCG
>JAOUEE010000024.1 GCA_029858875.1 Acidimicrobiia bacterium | reverse complement strand
GTTGCGGACCTGCGGCCAGTTGGGTGAGGTCAGCACCAACGCGATGATCGCCCCGAACACGACCAGTGACGACACCGTCGCGACCAGCGCGCCCTTGGCCCCCTGCTCGTCGAACAGCTCGGCCATTGCCGATCGGCGACGTGGCGGATCGACCGGCGGAGTCGGGGGGTCGGCGACGTTCGTTGGTGTTCCCACCCGGTCAGTTCACCAGACCGGGTGGGAACGCGTCGGACTTGCCCTCAGCCGGTCAGCGTGGGGATGTCGCCACCGCCGCTGAGCCACTCCTCCTCGAGCGCCTCGAGGGTGCCGTCGTCGCGCAGTGCGCCGAGCGCCGCGTTGACGCAGGGAACCAGCGGGCTGCCGTCCTCGAAGAGCAGGCCGAGCTCTTCGGGCGCGTCGCCGCTGCGGGGCAGCACCCCGATGATCGAGGCATCGGGGATCTCCACCGCGGTCACGAAGTACGCCGTGGGCAGGTCGAACACCACCGCGTCGACCTGGCCCGCGTCGAGGGCCGCCTTGGCCGCCACGTTGTCGTCGTACACGGCGGCGACGGTGCTGGGCTGGATGACATCCTCGATGTACGTGAGGCTCGTGGTGTTGAGCTGGGCACCCAGCTTCAAATCGGCCAGCTCGGCCACGGTGGTGGCCCCGGCGGCCGCGCTGTCGGCCAGACCGATGATGGCCTGCTCGACCTGGTAGTACCCGTCGCTGAAGTCGACGACCTCGTCGCGTTGCGGGGTGATCGAATACTGCTGGAGGTTGAAGTCGTAGTCCTTGGCCCCGGGCTGCACGGCCGCGTCGAAGGTGGTCCGGGTCCAGTCCACCGTGTCGAGCCCCATCTCGCCGGCCAGGGCGTACACCAGCGCCGCCTCGTAGCCCTCGCCGCTCGTGGGATCGTCGTCGGCCACCCAGGGTAGGAAGGCGGGCTCGCCGGTGGCCACCGTCAGCTGACCGTCGTTCTTCAGCGGCAGCGGGTCACAGGCCGCCGCGGTGGTGTCGGCCGTGTCGGTGGGCACCGATTCATCAGCGGCTTCATCGACCGATCCGCTGGCGGTGGTCGTCGTGCCATCGGTGCCGGCACTGTCCCCGGAATCGTCACTCCCACAGGCCGCGGCGAACAGCCCCAGCGCGACAAGCAGCACAAGCAGTCTCTTGACCATCGTTCTTTCCCTCCTCGGGCGGGAACCGATCTCCACCCGCTGGGCAGTCTAGGCAGCCCGCCCACGGTCAAGTCGGCAGCCGCCGCCGTCACCGTTCACCTGACAAACCACGAGGTCAGCGGGCATGATCGCAACGGCCACCCCACGGAGCTGCTCATGCGCATCGTCAACGTCGCCAACGGCACGCGGCTTCCCGACATCTGGACCGACGAGTTCGTCGACGCTCTGCGCGGGCTGGGCACCGTCGAGCTGGTCGAGTGGGGCGGGCCGCGGGGCGACGACGAGGTGGCCGCGACGGTTCGCCGAGCCGACGTGGCCATCGTGGGATGGGACGCGAGGATGCTTCCCTCGTCACTGGCCGAGGACCCGGGCTCGCTGCGCTACGTGTGCTGCTACTCGGGCACCATTCGAGCTTCCGTGCCCCGAGAGCTGGTGGCCGCCGGCATCGCCGTCTCCAACTGGGGTGACCATCCGGCTCCCGGCGTGGCCGAAGGGGCCATGACACTCCTGCTGGCCATGCTCCACGAGCTGCCCCAGGTGCTGCGGATCCAACGCGAGGCCGGTTTCGGCATCGACATCAGTCGCCAGGGAACCCTGCGCGACCTGGCCGTCGGGATCTATGGGTGCGGGGTCATCGGCCACCGGTTCATCGATCTGCTGGCGCCGTTCGGGGCCCGGGTGATGGCGTTCGACCCCTACAGCACCGACCTGCCGCCCGAGGCCGTGCGGGCCGAGTCCCTGGCCGAGCTGTGTGCGTGGTCCGAGGCCCTGGTCATCCACGCCGGCTGGAGTGAGGAGACCGATCGTTCGCTCACGGCCGAGCATCTGGCTCGCCTCCCCGACCATGGCATCGTCATCAACACCGCCCGGGGCGGCATCGTCGATCAGGAGGCCCTGTTCGCCGAGGTCGAGTCGGGGCGGCTGCGGGCCGGCCTCGACGTACTCGAGCCCGACCAGCTGGCCGCCGACCACGCCGTGCGCCAGTGCGACGAGCTGCTGTACAAGTCCCACCTCATCACCAACGCCGAATGGCCCCACCGGGCCGGACCGACCGACATGCAACGCCGGATGCTGGCTCAGCTGGCCCGGTTCGCGTCCCGCCAGCCCCTCGAGCACCTGTTCGACCTCGATCGTTGCGACCGCAGCACCTGACCATGACCTCGCTGGCCGAGCTGCTCCTGGAGTCCACCGAGAACGCGGCCGACGAGCCGTTCCTGGTCCCACCCGATGCGTCGGCGCTGACCTATGCCGACGTGTGGGAGCGGGCCGGCGCCATCGCTGGGGCGCTGCACGGACGTGGCGCGCGACCCGGCGATCGAGTGGTGATCCAGGTCGACAAGTCGGTGGACAACGTGGCCCTCTACCTCGCCTGTGTGCTGAGCGGACTGGTGTTCACCCCGGTGAACCCCGTCGCCACCACCGCCGAACTGGACTACGTCATCGACGATGCCGATCCGGCGGTGGTGGTCACCGATCGGCCGACCGAAACCGAGATCGACCGTCCCGTGCTCACCTTCGATTCCGGTGCTGCGGTGCTCGCCGACGACACCGAACGCCGGTTCCACCGCGTGGACCGCGACCCGACTGACCTGGCCGCGCTGTTGTACACCTCGGGGACCACAGGGACACCGAAGGGGGCCATGCTGACCAACGCCAACCTCGTGGCCAATGCCCGGGCACTGGTGGACGCCTGGTCCTGGCGCGACGACGACGTCCTGATCCACGGTCTACCCCTCTTCCACGTGCACGGTCTCTTCGTGGCCCTCCACTGCGCCATGCTCGGCGGGTCGCCGGTCATCCTCCTCCCCCGCTTCGATGCCGAGGCGGTGTTGGCGGCCATGCCGGCCGCCACCGTCTTCATGGGGGTGCCGACGCATTACGTCCGACTGCTGGCCGATCCCGGCCTCGATAGCCGCAGGTGCGGTTCGATGCGCCTGTTCACCTCGGGGTCGGCGCCCATGACCGAGACGGTTCACGCCGCCTTCACCCAGCGCACGGGCCATCGCATCGTCGAGCGCTACGGGATGACCGAGACCGGCATCCTGACCTCCAATCCGTACTCCGGCGAGTGCGTGCCCGGCACCGTGGGCTTCGCCTTGAACGGGGTCGAGCTGCGCATCACCGACGATGACGGCGCCGACGTGTCGGCCGGCACCACCGGATCGGTCGAGGTGAACGGGCCCAACGTGTTCGCCGGATACTGGCAGCGTCCCGACGCCACCGCCGAGAGCACCCGTCAGGACGGGTGGTTCGTCACGGGTGATGTCGGCCGACTGGAGCCCGACGGCCGGCTCCGGCTGGAAGGCCGATCGGGCGACATGGTCATCAGCGGGGGCGAGAACATCTATCCCAGGGAGATCGAGCTGATCCTCGACCAGATCGAGGGCATCGCCGAATCAGCGGTGATCGGTCTGCCCGACGAAGACCTCGGCGAGCGGGTGGTGGCGGTGCTGGTGGCCGATGGCGAGAGCCCGGCCGAGGCCGCCATCCGGGCCACCCTCGGCGATCGCCTGGCCCGGTTCAAGCATCCCCGGGCCCTGGTCTGGGTGGACGAACTGCCCCGCAACACCATGGGCAAGGTGCAGAAGCATCGTCTGCGCGATCAGCTGTCCTGAACGGGCCCCTCGCCGACCGCCCTGGTTTCAGACCGCCACTGCCGCCGGCGCCTCGACCAGCCCCACCAACATGTCCGCCACGTTGGCCTCGAAGCCCCGCTCGTCGATGGGCAGTCGCTCACGCGAGTCCACCTGTCGGGCCCGCTCGGCCATCACCGCGGTGAGCAGCAGCATCAACGCGATGAGTCGCTCACCCGAAGCTTCGGGGGTACCACCCATGGCTCGCTGTTCGAGATCGGCCAGCACCCGACGAAGGTTCGGTCCGGTGTGGGGTGCCTCTTCTCGCCACTGGGAGAACTGACCCGACAGCTGCGCAACGATCCGCAGGTAGTACCGGCCCTCCTGGCTGTGCAGGCACCCGATCAGCGGGGTGAGGAGCACGGTGATGAGCTGACGGGTGGACGGTTCGGGCCCGATCTGGTCCAGCACCTGACCGCGGTGCTGGTCAAGGGGAACCCCCCGTTGCCGCAACAGCTCGTCGAGCAGTCCGCCCCGCGAACCGAAGTGGTAGCTGACCGCCGACGCGTTTCGCTGGCCGGCGGCCTCGGTGATCTCCCGCAGCGTGGTGCGGAAGATGCCACGGGTGGCGAACAGTTCCTCGGCCGCGCCCAGCAGCCGAGCTCGGGTCTCATAGGTGTCGCGCCTCACGACCCGGCCCCTCGGGTCGTCGCGGTCACGGCAGTGGCAGGTAGGCCGACTCGGGGACGACCTCCACCTTCAGGTCGGCAGGAATCGGATGGTTCCAGGGCTCGTACCGGGCAACGGCGTTCTCGCGGTAGCGGGTGGTCGAATGCACCGGGTCCTTGTCGAACTCGGGGATGACCTGATCGCCGAAGAGCTCGATGTTCTCGAGGATCTCGTCGTGGGTGAAGCCCTCGTTGGGCAGGCCGAAGACCAACTGATCACAGCCCACGCTCTGGTAGGCCTCGAGCTGCTCGCACACCTCTTCGGGCGTACCGCACAGCATGTGGCCCTCGGCGATGAGCATGTCGAGCACCTCCTCGCTGGGAATCGACAGGGGTGGCTCGGGCCAGACCGGGGCCCCTTCCTTGGGCGGGATGGTGTCGTGGTAGAAGCACACCATCGTGTAGAGGTAGCCCCGGCCCGGACTGAGGGCGATCTGGCGGGCCCGATCGCGATCCTTCAGGCAGATCACGGCGTTGGTCATCATCACGTTGTCGTTCTTGTACTGACCGATCTGATCGACGGGATCAGCCACCGCTTCCTTGTAGGCCTCGATCCGACCCTTGAGGTTGTGGGCTGGTTCGAAGTTGAAGGCGATGGCGCCGATGCCGTGGGCCCCGGCCTTGGCGAAGGTGGCCGGGTTGCCGCAGGCCACCCACATCGGCGGATGACCCTTGCCGTAGGGCTTGGGCAGGATGTTGTGCGGGGTCGGCACCGAGAAGTGCTCACCCTCGAACTGGTAGTCGCGCTGCTCCCACATGCGCGGGATCTCGTGGACGACCTCGTCCCACATGGCCTTGGTCTCGCCGGTGGTCAGCCCGTTGAAGGTGGCGACCTCGTGGCTCCCTGCGCCTCGCCCGGTGCCGAACTCGAAGCGACCCTCGCAGATGTGGTCGAGCATGGCGGCCCGCTCCGCGAAGCGGACCGGATGCTCCTTGGTGGTGGGGAAGCTGTTGATGGCGGTGCCCATGTGGATGCGGTCGGTCTTGGCTGCGACGTAGCCGATCACCGGCGCCGGGGCCGACATGTGGCTGTACTCGGTGAGGGCGTGGTGCTCGCCGAACCACGCGTACTTCCAGTTGTGCTTGTCGGCGGCGATGGCGTACTCCACCTCGCGCATGAGCGAGAGGTGCTCGGATGCGGGATCGTGGGCGGCCGGACCGGGAACGTAGCCGTTGAGAAAGACACCGAATTCCACGTGGATCTCCTGCGCTCGAGGGGTCGAGTTAATGTAGACCATTAGATACCCCGGGGCAAGCCCTGGTGGCCGCGCCTACCATCCGGCCCGGAGGTACGGAGATGAGTGATGCGTTCTGGGATGCGGCGGCGCCCCTCATGGCCGAGGGCGTCGTGCAGGAGGGCACCATCATGAACGGCCCGTGCCTGCGCGATCGCACCGGCGAGTTCGTGGCCATGCCCCACCACAAGGGCCCGGGCATCGTGGTGAAACTGCCCCGCGAACGGGTCCAGCAGCTCATCGACCAGAACGCGGGCCGACCCTTCGCCCCGGCCGACAAGGTGTTCAAGGAGTGGGTGCTGGTGCCGGATCACGATGAGGAGGGTTGGCGGGCCCTGCTGCGCGAATCCGTGGCCTTCGTCGCCGGCTGAACCGGTCATGACCATCATCACCGACCGCGTCGTCCCCTGCCGGACCATCACCGGGATGTCCGCCATCTTGTTGCCGCATCGTCTGGACGGCACCATCGACTGGGACGGCTTCGAAGCCCACGTGGCCCGCACCGCGGCGGCCGGCCTGACGCCGGCCGTCAACATGGACACGGGCTTCGTGCAGCTGCTCGATCCGGCCACCCGACTCGAGGTGCTGGACCGCACGACCGCCGTCGTGGGCGGCGGCTTCGTGGCCGGTGCCGACGTGGCCGACCAACAGGGCGCGTCGTTCGATGCGGCTGGCTACCTGGCCCAGGCGCACCTGATCGCCGAGCGCGGCGGAACCCCGGTGCTGTTCCCCTCCTGGGGACTCAACGGGCTCGACGACGACCCCTGGGTCGCCGCCCATGGCCTGATCGGTGACCGTCTCGACCGGTTCATCGGGTTCGAGCTGGGCGCCATGTTCGTTCCCTGGGGCCGCATCTACTCGCTCGCGGCCTACGAGGGACTGCTGGGGATCCCCGCGTGCATCGGAGCCAAGCACTCTTCGTTGTCGCGCCAACTCGAGTGGGACCGCCTCGAGCGGCGCGACCGGTTGCGCCCGGACTTCGGTGTGTTCACCGGCAACGACCTGGCCATCGACATGGTGATGTACGGATCCGACTACCTGTTGGGGCTGTCGACGTTCGCCCCGGACCTCTTCGCCGAGCGTGACCGCCGCTGGGCGGCGGGCGATGCGAGCTTCCACGAGCTCAACGACACCCTCCAGTACCTGGGTCACTTCGCCTTCCGGTCACCGGTCCCGGGCTACCGCCACAACGCCGCCCAGTTCCTGCACCTACGGGGCTGGATCGACGAGCCCGGGATGCCGGCCGGCGCGCCGCTCCGACCCGACAGCGACGTCCCCGTACTGGCCGAGATCGCCGACCGACTGGGTCTGCGATGAGCATCACCCAGATGAAGAAGCTCGACACCGTCACCGCGCTGCGCGACTACGTCGCCGGCCTCGGCGTCGAGATCCCCATCGCCGACACGGTGTCGGGCACCGGAGCGCTGAGCACGCCCATCACCATCACGGACGGAGCGGCCGGACCGCTGCAGGTGGGCAACCGCTGGTGCATCTTGCCCATGGAAGGCTGGGATGCCGAAACCGACGGCCGGGTGTCCGAGCTGGTCCGGCGACGGTGGCGGCGATTCGGATCCAGCGGCGCCAAGCTCATCTGGGGCGGCGAAGCCGTCGCCGTTCGCCCCGACGGTCGAGCGAACCCGCGCCAGCTGATCAGCGCGCCCGACCGGGTGGACGACTTCGCCCGGCTCCGGACCGACCTGGTCGATGCCCACCGCGAGGCCGGCTTCGTCACCGACGACCTGGTGGTCGGCTTACAGCTCACCCACTCAGGACGCTGGTCGCGCCCCGACGGCCAGCCGGCGCCCCGGACGATGTACCGCCACCCGGTGCTCGATGCCCGCGTGGGGGTCGGGCCCGAGGGCGTGCTCCACGATGACGAGCTCCACGAGATCGTCGACTCCTATGTCGGTGCGGCCCGGCTGGCCGCGGCGGCCGAATTCGCGTTCGTGGACGTCAAGGCCTGCCACGGCTACCTGTTGCACGAGTCACTGACCGCCATCGATCGGCCGGGCGTGTACGGCGGTGACTTCATGGGCCGCACCCGCCTCCTGTTGAGCATCATCGATCGCATTCGTCGCGAGGTGCCGGACCTGGGCGTCGTCGTACGACTGTCGGCCGTCGACGAGGTGCCCCACACCCAGGACGAGGACGGTCTCGGCGTTCCCGAACCCGCGGCCGACAACCGGCTCTGCTTCGGGCGCGGCACCGACGATGCCGCCATCGACCTCGACGAGCCCGACCGCCTCCTCGACGAGCTGGCGGCGCGGGGAGTTGGGGCGGTGTGCGTCACCCTGGGGAGCCCGTACTACAACCCCCACATCCAGCGGCCGGCCTTCTTCCCGCCCTCGGACGGATATCTGCCCCCCGAGGATCCCCTGGTGGGTGTGGCCCGCCAGCTCGACATCACCCGGCGCCTCACCCGGTCCCACCCCGACCTCACCATCGTCGGCAGTGCGTACAGCTACCTGCAGCAGTGGTTGCCCAACGTCGCCGAGGCCGTCGTGGCGTCAGGCGGGGCCGACCTGGTCGGACTGGGCCGGATGGTGCTCTCCTATCCCCATCTGCCGGCCGACGTCGCGGCCGAACGCGAGCTCGAGCGACGCTTCATCTGTCGGACCTTCAGCGACTGCACCACTGCGCCCCGCAACGGGCTCGTCTCGGGCTGCTATCCCCTCGACCCGTTCTACAAGGAGCGCCCCGAGCGCAGGGCCCTCACCATCGCCAAGCGAGAGGCCGAGGCGAGGCGAGGGGGTCGCCGGCGCTGACCCGTCCGGTGGCTCGTCAAAACAGCGACCGGCCGGTCACCGAAGTGACCGGCCGGGCTGTACGGCACTGCTCACGAGAGCGGACCGGCGTGTGCGTACACACTCCGTCCGCCCCGACGGGCAGTCGGTGGAGGGGTACCGATTACTCGCCCGCGGGGGGAAGCAGCACCGTGTCGATGACGTGGATGACGCCGTTGCTGGCGGCGATGTCCGTCTGCACGACGGTGGCGTCGTTGACCATGACCGTTCCGTCTTCGGCGACGGAGATGGCGACGGTGGCGCCGTTCACGGTGGCCACGTCCTCACCATCGAGGGTCACGACCGTCTCGGCCATCACCTCGTCGGCGATCACGTGGTAGGTCAGCACCGAGGTCAGCAGTTCGGTGTCGGCCAGGAGCTCCTCGGCGGTGAGGTCGAGGGCCGTCAGGGCGGCGGCGAAGGCCTCTTCGGTCGGTGCGAAGACCGTGAAGGGTCCATCGCCCTGCAGGGTGCCAACCAGGTCGGCAGCTTCCAGCGCCGCCACGAGGGTGGGGAACTCACCCGACGCGATGGCCACCGAGACGATGTCGTCAGCGGCCGCAGCCTCATCGGTCATCTCTTCATCGGCGACCTCTTCGTCGGTCATCTCCTCGTCGGCCGGAGCCGCATCAGCGGTGCCGTCGGCCGCCTCGGTGGCGGTCGGTGCCAACGTGGTAGAGCTGGTGTCGCCGCTCTCGTCATCGCTGCCACAGGCCGCGAGGATCAGGGTGAAGGCGAACACTGCAGCCAGTGCTCGCAGAAGTCGGGTACGCATTTTCATTTCCTCCGAAAGGGGGTGTTGGGGATCGGAGGTTGATTCGGCGCTTCGGCCAGCCTGGATGCAGTCCCCGGATCTTTTCCTCGGCCAGAACCCACCCGCCATGGCGCCTCAGCGGGTCGGGACGACCACCCCATGGATCGGCGGCACCTCGGCGCCCTCGTCACCGGCCATCGATCGCAGCAACCCGTCGAGCCCATCGAGGCCCACCACCCGCCGATCGAGCTGGTCGAACGGCCATCGGTCGGCGGCCAACAACTCGAGGGCCCGGCGATAGGCCGGCGCGTCCACACCCAGGGAGCCGATGACGGTCAGCTCCTTGTACACCAGATGGTCGGGCTCGAACCCCGGCGCGCCACCCGAACCCCGGGTCCCCGCCACCACCACTCGGGCACCGGTCCCGGCCAGGGACACGGCCTGGGCGAAGGCGCTGGGTGCCTTGGCCGTGACGTCCACCACCACCGAAGCCAAGGTGCCGGTGGCTTCGAGCAACCGTCGGCGGGGATCGTCCACCGACACATCGACCGTCAGATCGGCTCCGAAGCGCGCCGCGACGGCCAAACGAGCGGCGTCTCGCGGCCCCACCCCGGTGACCATCACGAAATCGGCGCCGGCGTCCTTGGCCGCCGCGGCCACGGCCAGACCTCGGATGCCCGGGCCCAGCACGGCGACCACATCACCGGGAGCGGTGCCCGCCAGCGTGGCGCCCCAGCGCACCCCTGCACCGACCGGATTGAACAGCGTGGCCATCACCGGGTCGAGGGTGTCGGGCACAGGCAGCACCAACGCATCCGGTCCGAGGTCGAGATGGGTGGCATAACCACCCCACAGCCCACTGCCGTGCTCCACATCGACGAAGCCGTACATGGTGGCCATCCCGTGGACGGAGCAACGCCGGTACTCACCTCGGACACAGGCCGCGCAGCGCCCACACGACTGGAACACCTCCACCGCCACCCGGTCGCCCACCTCCACGTTCCAACGGGACCGGGCCCGGTCGCCCAGGCGTTCGACGGTGCCGATGATCTCATGGCCGGGGATGAAGGCGAAGGGCGCGGCGATCACGCCGGTGTACTGCTCGTGGTCGGTGCCGCACAGGCCGCACGCCTCGACCCGGAGCAGGCCCGTGTCCGACGCGGGCGGCGGCCACGCCAGCCGACGCTCCTCCAGCCGCCGTGAACCGGTCAGTACCAGGGCGCGGGCCTCGTGCTGCACTGGCCGAACCGCGCTCATCGGTGCGAGCCTAGTGCCGCCCACGCACACCAGATCGGAGAACCGCCGTGCACTTCGAACACTTCGATCCGGGCCTGGCCGAGGTCATGACCAGACGACCCGACGGAGCCGGCGGCCTCTCCACCTATCTCGCCTTCCGCCACACCGAGTTCTCGCCCGGCCGTCTGGTGGCCGAGTTCGACGCCCGTGACGATCTCATGACCCCGTTCGGCAACCTCCACGGCGGCTGCCTGTCGGCGTTCGTCGACCACTGCCTGGGAGTTGTCTTCTACCCGGTCATCCCCGAGGGGTCCTGGGTGGCCACCACCGAGTTCAAGCTGAACCTGCTGCGGGCCGTCACCGCCGGGACCTGCGTGGCCACCGCCGACATCGTGGCCCTCACCCGCCGCACCGGCGTGGCCCGCGTGGACATCGAGAACGACGGCGGCCTGGTGTGTGCCGCACAGGGGACCGTCACCATCGTGGCACCCCGGCGGTGAGCCGCCGGCAACAATTGGCACTATGAATGACAGAGGTTAGGGTCCCAGGCCGAGCCAGTGACCGAATCAGTGGAGGACCCGATGTCGGGCGACGGAGCCATGCGCGATCTGGGGGCCTCGCTTCCCGTCCCCGAGTTCGATCCGCCCACCCTCGTGCAACCGCCACCCCTGGCCGAGGCCACGGTCGCCATCGTCACCTCGGCGGCCCTGCACCCGCCCGGCGGTGACGCCTTCACCGCCGCAGACACCAGTTACCGCCTCATCGACCGGGCGCAGCGAAAGCTGGTGCTGGGCCACTGGAGTCCCAACTTCGACCGCACCGGGATCGCCATCGACCTCAACGTGGTGTACCCCATCGATCGACTCGAGGAGCTGGCGGCGTCGGGCACCATCGGCGCCGTTGCGCCCCGCCATGTCTCCTTCGCCGGCAACCAACCCGATGACGTGGCCACCGTCCGCCTCGACTCGGGGCCGGCTGCCGCGGCCGCGCTGGCGGCCGATGGCGTCGACGTGGTGCTGCTCACCCCTGTTTGACCGCTGTGCACGCGTACCGTGAGTACGCTCGCCCACGTCTTCGAGGCTGCCGGCATCGCCACCGTGGTCCTGGTCTCCACGCGCGACGTGGCCCAACGGATGCACATTCCGCGGGGCCTCTACGGCGACTTCCCGCTGGGACGACCCCTCGGCAAGCCGGGTGACCCCGAGTTCCAGCACGATGTGCTGCGACGCGCCTTCGCCCTGCTCGAAGCAACCGAACCGACGTTGGTGGACCACCCCGAAGTGGTCCCCTCGGCCGAGGACGCCGTGCTGTCGTGTCAGCTCCCGCCCCGCTTCGACCCGGATCTCCCGGCCGCGGCGGACGAGGCCCGGGGTATCCGCAAGGCCTACGACCGGTCACTGGCCCGCCGGGGAGTCACCTCGGTGGGTCGCGTTCTCGACGCCGACGGGATCCCCGACGCGCTGACCGCGCTCCAGCGGATCGCCGACGGCGATGACTGGACCACGGTGAGCATCCCGGGCAAGAACACCATCGCCGTCTGCCACGACATCCGCACCTATTACGAGGAAGCGGCGCTCGAACTGGTGCAAGGGCCCCCTCCGGGCGGTCGGGCGACAGAGTCGTGGTACTTCGACCAGACCGAGGCCGGCGCCACCGTCATGGCCGCCCGACGAGCGTTGAAGGACCAGGACGCCCCCTTCGCGTTCTGGTTCTACATGGCACCCGGTCACCGGTGACCAACCTCACCGGTCGATGGCCCCCCGGGCGCGTCGCAGGGGTCAGGCCCAGGGCACGCCGTTCACCGGATCGCGCACCAGCCGCCGGGCCACCACCATGCGATGGACCTCGTCGGGGCCGTCGTAGATGCGGGCATAGCGGGCCTCGCGGTACATGAACTCGAGCGGGGTGTCTCCGGTCACGCCGAGCGCGCCATGCACCTGGATGGCCCGATCGATCACGTTGTGCAGCATCCGAGCGCCCCAGAACTTGATGAGACTGATCTCGGTTCGGGCCTCACCGCCGGCGTCGAGCACCCGCGCCGCATCGAGGGTCATCAACCGGGCCGCCTGGATCTCCGCGGCCGACTCGGCGATGTAGCGCTGGATCTCACCCTTCTCGGCCAGGGTCGAACCATGGGAGCGGCGCGTCTTGGCCCGCTCGCACATCAGCTCGAAAGCCCGCTGGGCCTGCCCCAGCCAGCGCATGCAGTGGAAGATCCGCCCTGGTCCCAATCGCTTCTGCGCCACCACGAAGCCCTCGCCCCGCCGACCGAGCAGGTGATCGGCCGGGACCCGCACGTCCCGGTAGTTGACCTCGCAATGACCCCCACCGGTGTGACCCATGGTGGGCACCACCCGGGTGATCTCGTAGCCGGGCGTGTCGGTGGGGACGATGATGGCGCTGAACTTCGCGTGGCGATCGGCATCGGGCTCGGTGATGGCGAAGCAGGTCGTGAAGGCCGCTCGGTTGGCGCCCGACGTGAACCATTTGTGGGCGTTGATCACCCACTGATCGCCGTCGAGGACGGCCGTTGCCTCCATGAGCGTGGGGTCCGAGCCGGCCACCTCGGGCTCGGTGAGCCCGACCGAAGGATAGATGTCCCCGGCGACGAGTGGGTCGAGCCAGCGCTGCTGCTGCGCATCGTTCCCGTACCGGTGCAACATGATGGAGTCCTGCATCGACAGCGAGCCCACGGCCAGCTGACCCCAATGCGAGCGCCCGATGATCTCGTTCAGGAGCACGAAGTCGAGGAACGCCAGACCACCACCGCCGATCTCGGCCGGATGACCGAGCGCCCAGAGACCCTCGTCCTTGGCCCGACGCTTGAGCTGCTCGGCCACGGCCCCCGCCGCATCCTCATCGTCGCCGCCGAGCACCGGCTCATCGGGTATGACCACCTCATTGATGAACCACTGCATCCGCTTGCGGATCTCGGACAGTTCCTCGGCCACGACATGCCCCCTGATCGGTGAGACCGCCATTCTGGCCCCAATCCCCGGCGGTGAGGTGGGGGCAGGTCAGCCGGAGAGCGCGACCGCGCAGTGCAGCGCGACGCCGGTGGCCAGGGCGTCCTCGTTCAGCCGCATGCGGTTCGAGTGACACGACGGCGCCTCCAGGGAGTTGGCGATGTCGTCGGGGCACACGCCGAGCAACGCCATGGCACCGGGAACCACCTGGAGCACGTAGCTGAAGTCCTCGGCTCCCATCACCGGTGTCGGCAATTCGAAATAGCGATTCTCGCCGATGGCCTCGTGGACCAGGCGTGACACCCGAGCCACATCCTCGGCATGGTTGATCGTGACCGGATAGCCGGCTTGGATCTCGAAGTCGACCTCACAGCGGTGGGCCTGGCCGACATGACGGCACATCCGTTCGAGGGCGGCGTGGACGTCGGCTCGGACCGACTCGGACACGGCGCGGATCGTACCCTCGAACACCGCGGTCTCGGGGGTGACGTTGGTGGTGGTACCGGCATGCACGTTGGCCACGGTGACCAGCGCCGGGTTGAACGGATCCATCTCGCGCGCCACCACGGTCTGCACGCCGCTGATCATCGCCGCCGCGGCGGGAATGGGATCCACGCAGAAGTGTGGCGTGGACGCGTGTCCACCCCGTCCGGTGACCTTCACGTGGAAGGTGTCGGCCGACGCCATGATGGGACCGGGCCGGCAACTGACGAAACCGCTGGGGATGTTCGGCGTGATGTGGATGGCAAAGGCCCGATCGACGCCTTCGAGCACGCCTTCGCTCATCATCACGTCGGCCCCACCGAACCCCTCCTCGCCGGGCTGGAACATGAACCGAACCGGACCGGGCAACTGGTCGCGTCGGTCGCACAGGACCTTGGCCGCTCCGACCAGCATGGCCACGTGGGCGTCGTGGCCACACGCATGGGCCCGGCCGTCGATGGTCGACCGGAACTCGACATCGGTGTCCTCGGTCATGGGCAACGCATCGGTGTCGGCCCGCAACAACAGCGTGGGACCATCGTCGGGCCCGGCCAGATCGGCCACCACCGACGTGCACGCGGTGCCGGTACGGACCTCCAGCGGCAGACCGCCGAGCGCGGCCACGATGCGCTGTTGGGTCTCGGGGTTGTGGAGACCGAGCTCGGGGTGGGCATGGATCTCCCGACGGAGAGCCTGCACCTCGTCGGCCACGGCCGAGGCCGACTCCATGACGTCATCTGTCTTCATGGCCGCACCGTAGTTGGCGCCGGCACGGCGCGTTCTCGTGTGATCAGGGCACGGTGGCGTCGGGCGGGTCCACCTCGGCGGGAAGCTGCCAATCGACCGGTTCGCGGCCGGCCTCCACCAGCGCCGCGTTGGCCCGGGAGAAGGGTCGGCTGCCGAAGAAGCCCCTGCTGGCCGACAGTGGAGACGGATGGGGTGATTCGATGACCACGTGGCGAGACGTGTCGATCAACGGCTTCTTCTTGCGCGCGTAGCTGCCCCAGAGGATGAACACCACCCGGTCGATCTTGGCGTCGACCGCCCGGATGACCTGGTCGGTGAAGTGCTCCCACCCCTTGCCCTGGTGCGACGCCGCGGCGTGGGCTCGGACGGTGAGCACGGCGTTGAGCAGCAGAACGCCCTGACGGGCCCACGACTCGAGACACCCGTGGCTCGGGGGCGACAGGCCGAGGTCGGACTGGAGCTCGGCGTAGATGTTCACCAGCGACGGCGGGATCCGCACCCCCGGCCGCACCGAAAAGCACAGTCCGTGGGCCTGGTCGGGGCCGTGGTAGGGATCCTGTCCGAGGATCAGCACCTTCACATCCTCGTACGGAGTCAGGTGAAGGGCCGCGAAGACCTCCTCGTGGGGTGGATAGACCGCGTGGGTCGATCGCTCGTCGAAGACGAACCGCTGCAAGTCCCGCCAGTACGGCTGGTCGAGCTCGGAACGCAGCACCGGGTTCCAGTCCGTGGTCGTCATCCGGGCGAGGATACCGGGGCCCGCCCGGCGGCTCCGGAGCTCACATCGGCTTCGACGGTGCCGACTGGCTGACCGAGGCCGCCACCCACCGGGCGTGGCGCGCCGTCAACCCCTGTGACCAGCGATCCTCCCATCACCGAGACCAGCACCGCGGCGACACTGCGGCACTACTTCGCCCGATACCGACGGCGGCTGACGGTGATCCCGGTGACCTCGTTCCTGGCCGGTCTGGCCGACGCCGCCGCCATCGTGATGCTGGCCCAGGTTGCCCTGGCTCTGGCCGACCCCGAAGCGACGTTCCCCCAGCTCGACAGCTTCGGATTGGCCCTGACCTTCTCCAACCGGACCGCACTCATCATGGTCGGGGTGCTCACCGCCGCCCGGTTCGTGCTGCAGATGGTCGCCGCGTGGGCCGCCGCCGGCATCGTGGCCGACGTCAGCATCCGGGCCCGCCAATCGGCGTTCGAGGTCTTCCTCGACGCCAGCTGGAGCCAGCAATCCCGTTTTCGGCAGGGCGAGCTCCAGCAGTTGCTCGGTGAACCGGTCACCAGGGTCTCGGAGATGACGACCCACGTGACCAAGCTGTTGACCTCGTCGCTGAACCTGGTCGCCCTGTTGATCAGCGCCCTCCTGGTGGACGCCCGCGCCTCACTGGCCATCGCCGTGGTGGGCGGGCTGCTGTTCCTCGTGTTCCGGCCGGTGGTGCGCTTCGGCCGGGAGATGTCGGCTCAGGAGCGCGACGCCATTCGGCGCTATGGCACCGAGGTCAGCGAGATCGAGTCGATGGCGCTCGAGATCCAGACCTTCCGCGTGGGTGCGGCGGTCAAGAACCGGGGCCGCGAGCTGCTCGACGATCTTCGGACCCCGCTGTTCCAGCGCTACCTCGTGCAGCCCATGCTGCCGTACACCTATCAGGCCGCGGTGATCCTGGTGGTGGCCGGTGGCATCGCCGTGCTGTTGCGATTCGAACCATCGGACCTTGCCGCCATGGGGGCCATCGCCCTGCTGGTGGTGAAGTCGCTCGGCCACGGCCAGTCACTCCAGTCGGCGTGGCAGCGCCTGTACTTCTCGCTGCCCTTCGCCGATCAGCTCCACCAGGCGCACGTGATGCACCACTCGCTCCCGGCCGACACCGGCTCGGTGACGCTGGGCCCGATCGAGCTGCTGGAGGCCCGCGATCTCACCTTGCGCTACGACGATGAACGGCCCGCCCTCGACCACGTCAACTTCACCATCCACCGCGGTGAATCGATCGGCGTGGTCGGCCCCTCCGGTAGCGGGAAGACATCACTCATGCACGTGCTGCTGCGCCTGCGGCAGCCGACAGCGGGGTCGATCCGGGTGAACGGCACCGATCTGTCCATGGTGGCGCTCGACTGCTGGTACCGAAAGGTGGCGCTGGTCCCGCAGGACAGCCATCTCTTCCACGGCACGATCCGCGACAACATCACGTTCCACCGCCCCGGGTTCAGCGATGATCAGGTCGAGCGCGCCGCCCAGGCCGCGGGCATCCATCGCGACATCGCGGCCCTCGTGCGCGGGTACGACACCGAGCTCGGACCCCGGGGTAGCGGGCTCTCCGGTGGGCAACGCCAACGCATCGCCATCGCCCGGGCCCTGCTCGGCGAACCCGAGCTGCTGGTCATGGACGAGCCCACCAGCGCACTCGACTCCCACGCCGAGGCGGCGATCGCTGACACCCTCCGAGCCCTCGCCGGATCGATCACCACCATCGTGGTGGCCCATCGACTCTCCACGGTGGCCCACTGCGACCGGGTGATGGTGTTCGACGAGGGCCACCTCACCGGCTTCGCGCCGGCCGAGCAGCTGGCCCTGAGCAACGCCACCTATCGCGCCCTCACCTCGGCCTGACCGGTTCAACCCCCGGTGAGGCTGGCCAGGGCCCACACGGCCGCCACCACGCCGATGGCGATGAACAGCAGGCTCCGAGCCATGGGGGCCCGGTCGAGGTCGTCTTCGTCCTGGCGCCGGTCGGGCGGTCGCACCAGCGCCAGGGCGTTGCCCACGACCATGGCCCCGCCCAACGCCAGAACCAGCCACACCAGCAGATCGTCTCCGAACACGCGGCCATGTTCGCACCCGGGGGCCACGGCCGCCCAGGCCGCACTACCAAGGACGCCCGAAATCCTCAGGAAATCACTCAAGGATTCCCGACGTGCGTCGATACACAGTTTTGCCGGCGGAGATCGCCCCCGCCGGCACCAACAAGGGGATGGGACGGGGGTCACACTCCCTCCAACGCATCGCCACAGCGCTCTCCAGGGTGCTGGCGCCTCGTGACCTCCGTCCTCCCCCGATCTCCCCACCCAAAGCGTGTCCGCCCACGAGGCGGACACGCTCGGTTTTGCCGCCGACTCGAACGGCGTCAGCTGCCGGCGGGAGCGGCTTCGAGCTGGGCGAACACAGCCAGCCCGGACTCGCCGTCCACCAGGGACACGTCGTCGAAGTCGGTGGTCTCCACCAGCGCGTTGGCGTACTCGATGCGGGTACTGGTCAGCACGCCATTGTCGGCGAAGCAGAACTGGGCCACCGACCCGAAGTCGGCCGACGGGTTGGCCCGGGTGAGCGTCAGCTCGTAACAGGTCTGCTCGACGTCCCCGACCGAGCGGGCGATGCGGTAGAACGGGGGCGACCCCGACAGGTAGGTCGACCACCGGTCGAGCTCGGCCTCCACCCGCTGTCGGGCCGACTGGTCCGTCGGCGTGCGGTCACACCGCGACGACCCGTCGGTCTCGGTCACACAGCGGACGGTGTCGGCGCCGTCGAAACCCTGCGCGCCTCCCAGGCGGGACACCAGGCGCCGATCGCCCTGTTGGGCCACCACCGTCTCGGACTCCAGTCGCTCGCCGTCGGGGCGCTGGCGGGCGAAGCGACCCCGGGCCACCACGTCGATCGTGCGCCAGCGATGCCAATTGGCCAGGAACTCGGCGCCGACCTCCCGTTGGGCGGTGTCCAGATCCACGGTCGTCGTGCTCGGCGTCGACGACTCCGGCACCGCCGGTCGAGGGCGTAGCCCCATCACCGTGGCCGCCGCGACCACGAGGACGATCGCCACGGTGACGGCGGCGGTGACCACGCCACGGCCCGGACCGGAGTCCGAGCGGGACGAAGCAGGCGACGGATCGGTCACCGTTGTCCATCGGCGCCCTCCCTTGTGTCATGAGTCGTTCGGCCCATAGCGCCAGCCCGACCGCAGGCCCCTGTGCCACCATCGTCCCCGTGCGGCCATACGACGATCTCACCGAGTCGGGCCGCACCCGACGACTGGTGGCCGCCGCTCGGCCGATACTGGCCGAGCACTACGGCGTGTCGATCGTTCGTACCCGGCCACAGCGGCGCAGCTTCAACCGACTCGTGCGGGTCGACCTGGCCGACGGGCAGAGCCTGGCGCTTCGTATCAGCCCGACGCAACGCATCCACGCCGACGAGGTCGAAGCGATCGAGCACCGTTGGCTCACCCACCTGGCCGACACCTCCTCCGTGACCGCCCCCCGGCTGGTCCCCGACCGCCACGGCCGCGTTCGCCATCGGCTATCGGTCGACGGCCTCGACGGGCCCCGAACCCTCACGGTGTTCACCTGGCTGAGGGGCCGCCGCATACCACGCCTTACCGGGCCTGATCGAGCCCACCAGCTGGGTCGCTTGGCCGCTCGACTCCACCGCAGTGCGGCCGGCCTCGACATCAGCGATGAGTGGCAGCAGGCCTGCCGAGCCGATGATCCCGTCACGTTCGCGCCCTGCGACGGGCTGCACCGCTACCGCGGTTCGGACCGCAATCTGGTCCACGAAGCGCACGCCCGCGTCTGCACCGTCGTCGCCGAGCTCTGGAAGCACCCCCCGCATCCCCCGCATCTGGTCCACGGCGACCTCGGACCGCACAACGTCCTGGTGCACCGGAATCAGATGCGGCCGCTCGACTTCCAGGACCTGCTGTGGGGGTTCACCGTCCAGGACACGTGCATCAGCCTGGCTGACATGGAGCGCTCGGGTGTCTCGGCGGCGGCGCGGACCGCCTTCGAGTCGGGCTACCGGACGATCCGCCCCCGGCCCCGACCTCGTCGCCGCCCTCACTGCGGGGCGCATGCTCAACCTGATCAACCTGCGCCTCACGCTGGCCGGTCCGGCGGCCCCGGCCCGCCTCGATTCCCATCTGGCTCACCTGCGACGCTGGATGGCCGGCTGACGCGAGGCCCGAGGGTCAGGGCGACTTCGCCATGTTGGCGAAGCGCGTGTAGTGGGGCAGGAAGGCCAGGCGACACGTACCGGTGGGCCCACTGCGGTGTTTGGCCACGATCACCTCGGCGGTGCCGACGTCGGCCGAGTCGGGGTTGTAGACCTCGTCGCGGTAGAGGAACATCACCACGTCGGCATCCTGCTCGATCGCTCCGGACTCGCGCAGGTCGGCCAGCATCGGCCGTTTGTCCTGACGCATCTCCAAACCACGGGAGAGCTGCGAACAGGCCACCACGGGGGCCTCGATCTCGCGGGCCAGGATCTTGAGACCGCGGCTGATCTCGGACACCTCCACCTGGCGGTTCTCGGCCGAGCTCCGACCGGTCATCAGCTGGAGGTAGTCCACCACCACCATGCCCAGGTCGCCGATGCGGCTCTTCAGACGGCGGGCCTTGGCCCGGATCTCCATGACCGTGGTGTTGGGGTTGTCGTCGATCCACACCGGCGCCTCGGCCAGGCGACCGACGCCGTGCCCGATCTTCGACCAGTCCGCTTCGGTCAACTTGCCGTCACGCACCGCCTTCGCGTCGACGCGGGCCTCCGAACACAGCATCCGCTGGGTCAGCTCGAGCTGACTCATCTCGAGGGAGAAGAACAGCGTGGGCTTCTGCGCCTCGAGGGCCGCGTGGGCGGCCATACCCAGAGCGAAGCTGGTCTTGCCCATGGCCGGACGGGCGCCGACCACGATCAGCGCATTGG
>JAOUEE010000027.1 GCA_029858875.1 Acidimicrobiia bacterium | reverse complement strand
ATGGCGTCGAGCTCGGACCGCTTGGTCTCGATCTCGGTCTCCACCGCACGCAGTTCGCCCTGGGTGCGCGTCGACACGTCGAAGGCCTTCCGGTCGGCTTCTCTCTGCACCTCGGACGCCTTGAACTCGGCGTCGGCCACGATCTCGTCGGCCCGAGCCTTGGCTTCCTCGATGGCTTCGCCCGATGCCTTCTGGGCCATGCGCAACACCAGCTCGGCGGCCTCGGAGCCTGCTCCGGAATCGACCGGGGTACTGGGCGGGGCGGCGATCGGCGCGACCTCGGGGGCGGCCGTCTCGAACTCGAGCGGAGGGGGCGGAGGCGGCGGCGCGGCCGAGAAGTCGTGCGAGCCGCTCCGGAGCCGTTCGATCTCGGCATGCATGGCGTCGATCTGGGTCGCCAGCTGCTCGAGATAGGCATCGACCTCGATGGGGTCGTAGCCCCGGCGGGTGCGAGTCGAGAACGTCTTGGCGATCACGTCTCGCCCTGTCAGGCCTTGATCGGTGCTCATTCTTCGGACGTCTCCTTGTCGTTCGCGCCCTGACCGACGCTTGGTCGGAGGGAGTCCATTGTCGTCGATGGACGACAACGATGCACCCCGAGCCAATGGATTTGGGTCGTAGGACTCACCCCTCGGGGATGGGAAGTGAGTGGGTGACCCCCGGTCGAGCATGAAACGCTCACCCGGGAAGATATCGCAAAGGATCGACCGGCTCACCATTCACCCGGATCTCGAAGTGCAGATGGGGCCCGGTACTGAGTCCCGTCGAGCCGATGGCACCGATCCTCTCACCCCTACCGACGCTATGGCCTGCGGTGGCCTCGATGGAGGACATGTGAGCGTAGAGACTGGTGACGCCGGCGCCGTGGTCGATGATGACGGCGTTGCCGTAGCCCCCGCGCCATCCGGCGTAGAGGATCCGGCCCGAGTTGGCCGACACGATGGGTTGGCCCGTCGAGCCGCTCATGTCGAGTCCGTTGTGCATGCGGGCGTAGCCCAGGATCGGATGCATGCGTGGCCCGAATCCGGATCCGACGGCCCCTGCGGTGGGCATGACGTAACCCAGGGTGGACGGGGTGGTCAGCACCGCCGCCTGGCGTGCCGTCTCGGCCACGATCCACTCGGTCAGCGCCGCCGACTCGGCCTCGAGGGCTTCTTGGCGGGCTTCGACCGCGCCGATCCGAACCAGCAGCTCGGCCCGGATGCTCTCCTGCACGGCGCGCCGCTCCTCGAGCACGCCGAGTTGGGTGGCCAGGTCGGCCTCGAGGGTGACCAGATCCTGGCGCAGGGCCTGAGCGGCGATGGTGGCCGCTTCCTGCTCGGCGTGCAGTCGCTCCAGTTCGTCGTTGACGTCGTCGACCTCCCCTGCGGCCAGATCGAGGTACGCCTGTTCGCGTGCCGCCTTGGCGATGTCGTCGGAGCTGAGCCAGATCGAGGAGGAATCGGAGGCCCCGACATACGCGTCGATGGCCATCGTGGCGGCCTGGGCCTCGACCTCGGAGATCCGTGCGCCGGTGGCTGCCAGCTCGGCCTTGCGCCGGGACAGCTGGGCGCGCGCGCTGGCAATGTCGGATCGAACACCATCGACCTTGGCCTGTTGGAACGAGACAGCGGCGTCCATGGCCTGGAGGGCGGTCAGGACCTCGTCGTCCTCGGCCTGGAGCAGCTCGAGCTCGGCGGCCACCGTCGCCGCCTCGGTCTGGGCCTGCTCCCGCTGGGTGCGGGCGTCGTCGATGCTGCCGGGATCCGATTCCTGGGCGGCGACGGGCACGGCCACGGCGAGCGCCGCGGCCAGGGCCACAGCCGCTGGCCGTCGGAGTCGGCGCAGGGCCGCTTCCGGGGCCCCTCGAACGGTCAGGTGTCGAATCACGGTCAAACGGAGGCGTGAAGGCAATCGCGGGATGAGGCCACGCCGGCCTCGCTCCGCCCGACCCGGTGAGGATACCCCACGCGCGGCGAAGTTGGCTCCTGGCCGACGGCGATGATGGATCATGCTTGGCTCCGATGGCGGCCGAGGTGCCGCGAGAAGGGTCCCCAGCCGTGCTCAAATGGGCGGCGATGTCCCCCGAACTGGCGCCCGATCCTCGGTCGTTCACGGTCCCCGAACCGACCGCAGCGCCGCCGCCGATCCTGCCTGGCCCCGTGGTGCCGGGCCCCACCCCGCCCGTGCTCCCGCCCGAGCCCCCGCCCGAAACCGCGGTTCGTCCCAACCGGTGGCGACGTCGGCTGGCCGTGGTCGGGCTGGTGCTGGCCCTGCTCAGCGTGTTGGAGCTGGGCTACCTGTACACCGTCTGGCGCCAGGTCGAACGGGTCGACCTCGAGGGTTCGCTGACGAGCGAGCCCAACGGCGGGGTGAACTTCCTGATCGTGGGCAGCGACTCGCGTGAGGGCGTGGACGCCGACGACCCCAATGCCGGGGCCATTCTCGGTGGTGGGCTGGGAAGTGAACGAACCGACACCATATTGGTGCTGCGCACCCACACCGAGGGCGTCACCACGATGGCCATCCCTCGCGACCTGTTCGTCACCAATGTCGACACCGGCTCGGAGGGTCGGATCAACGCCGCCATCCAAGGGGGCCCGGCCAGTCTGGTGCGGACGGTCGAAGCGAGCCTCGGCATCCCCATCCACCACTTCGTGGCCGTCGACTTCGTGGGTTTCGGGTCCATCGTGGACGCCAACGGCGGCGTCACCATCGACTTCCCCCATCCGGCCTACGACACCAACTCGGGCCTGTCTGTACCCGGTGCCGGTCCCCAGACCCTGAACGGCACCCAGGCGCTGGCCTACGTCCGAAGCCGGCACTACACCGAGCAGATCGACGGCCAGGATGTGCCTGATCCCACGTCGGATTTCGGACGGGTGGCCCGTCAGCAGCTGTTCCTGCGCACGCTGATGGCCGACATCCAGGGAACCCGCAACCCCCTCACCTTCAATCGTGTGGCCGCAGGTATGAGCGATGCGCTCACCGTGGATGACCAGCTCAATGTGCTCGACGTGATGAAGCTGGCCCGCCGCATGGCGGGGACCGAGCCCGAGAGCCTGGTGCTCCCGACATACGGCTTCGTCACATCTGGAGGGGCGCAGGTGCTGGGCCTCGCCGATGGGGCCGACGGGGTGCTGGATCGCTTCCGGTGACCTTTGCGACACCGGTGCCCGAACCGCCGTGTCATGGCCCCCCGCCATGCTGATCAGCGCCGAGGAAGCGGGGTCTGTCGATCCTGGGCCCAGATCGCGGTGAGCAGTGCATAGGGGTTCTGCCACCCCTCGCCACCATCCGGCGCCCACTGGAAGTGCAGGTGGGGCGTACCGCGGGCGTTGCCCGAATCGCCGTTGAACCCGATGACCTGACCGGCGTGCACCCGGTCTCCTTCGCTGACATCGGCCAGGGCGGAGAGATGGGCGTAGAAGTAGCGGGCACCGGAGTCGCCCTGGAGGTACAGCGACAGGCCGCCGAGCGAGCTGTTGCTCCAGCGCTCGATCACGCCGTCTTCGATGGCCCGGATTTCGGTGCCGTACGGTCCGAGGATGTCGGTGCCCTTGTGGCTCCGTCCACCCGAGCGTGAGGCACCCCAGCTGTCGACGAACTCGCTGGGTGCCTCCACGGGGAATGCGGCGAAGTCGAGGCCGAACTCCTCCAGCGCGACGGGATCCACGAGGCCGGATTGGACGGCGACGAGGTCTTCCCGCCGGGACTCTATGTCGGCGATCGTCTCCTGCACCTCGACCTCGAGGGTGTCGAGGGCGTCGATCGGGCGCCGCAGGCGCTCGTGCAGCTCCCGGTAGCCGGCCAGATCCACCAGCTGGAGCCCGGCTGTGAATCGGGAGGCCGCGAGCTCGGCCAGGATCTCGGCTCGCTCGTCGTACACCCCTTGGCGGGTGTCGATCGAGGGTGGGGCCAGCTGCGCCACCCGTCGGTGACGCCCCAGACGGGCGTTCTCGGCGGCGACGAAGGCATCGGTGGCGGCCGATGCCGGGAGCGGGCTGAGGGTGAGCACGCTGGCCACCGCGAGGGCGCAGGCGGTCATGGTGATCCGTCGTGGGTGCATGGTGAGGGTGAGGGTCCTTTGCGAGGGAGCTGCGGGCGGACTTCGGGGGATTGATGGACGCAACAGACGCAGTGTCGATGCCGTGTCCACCGAGGCCGGTCGGGCAGGTACGAGGGCAAAGGTTACGAATGGATGACGAAGATGACAAACGGGAGACGAGTGATAGAAGTCACACGCCCCACCAGCCCCACGGACAACAGCAGCCCCCTCCGCCTCACCGCGCGCCGCCCGTGGGGCACCAACACGGATGGGGACGATCGTGCGGTCGGGCCCTGGTTCTTCCGCTGTTGTTCGCAGGGCTCACGGGCCGCTCGGGCCCGGGTTCTTCCGCTGTTGTTCGCGGGGCTCACAGGCCGCTCGGGCCTGGCCGAAGGCTCTAGGGTTTCAGGGATGCTGCGCCACGTCGTTCTGCTCCGGTTCACGCCACAGGCCACTCCCGCTGCCGTCGCGGCCGCCGTGGATGCCCTCCGGACCCTTCCCGACTCCATCGATGCCATCGTCGGGTACGAGGTGGGGGTGGACGCCGGGTTGGCCGAGGACAACGCTTCGTTGGTGGTACTGGCCGAGTTCGCCGATGCCGAGGGGTGGCGGCGCTATCAGGAGCACCCCGACCACCAGCGGGTGCTGGCCGAGCACCTCCGGCCGATCCTGGCCCAGCGCCTGGCGGTGCAGTTCGAGACGTGACGGGCAGACCCGATCGACACCCGGCGTCAGGCCCGCGCCCAGGTGTCGTCGCCGACCAGGGTGACCTGGCCACGGGCGACCAGCCGGGCCAGGTGCAGCAGGATCGAGTGGCGCTCGGCCGAGTCCACCCAGGTCAACTGCACGTGTGGTCGATACAGGATGCGCCGACGTACCAGCTCGTCGAGGCGGCACGGGGTGTCGAGGTAGTCGAGAAGGAGACGGTCGCGCCGGTCGATGGCCGAGGCGAAGTGATCGAGGGCGGCCAGGAACTCGGCCCGGTCGGTATAGGTGCCTTTGTGGTGGAAGGTCACGTACCAGGCCGCCTCGATGCTGCGGCAGCGCTCGATGGAGCGCTCGAAGTCATCGAGGCTGCTGTCCCGATCCCCGTAGTAGGGACCGAAGCCGCTGAGCTCGATGTCGCCGAGGTACAGGACCGACTCGGGTTCGATCAGCAGGCAGCAGTGACCCGGTGTGTGCCCGGGGGTGGCGATCGCCTCGATGGTGGATCCGCCCACGTCGAAGCGTGCGCCGTCGCCGTAGCCGATGGCGTCGGGTCGAGCCCGGAAGTGGAACTGGTCGACGAGCTGGTCGGCGAAGATCGGGGCCGCCTCGGGATCGAGGCCGTAGGAGGCGACCATGGCGTCCAGGCTGGACATGGCAGCCAGGTCGTCCTGATGAGCATGCACCGGGGTCTCGGGATACCGAACCAGTCCGGCGACATGGTCCTCGTGGACGTGACTGAGCACGACCCGATCGACCGGGCCGGCTCCGCCCCGGGCCACCACCGACATCGAGGGGTCGATCAGCACGGTCTCGTCCCGCCCGGTGACCAACACCGAGTTGCCGTGGGGATAGGCGCCCGCGTCGAGGCCGGTGAGCACGCGCACCTGCCCTCGCTCGGCGGTCACCTCGGATCGGGCCAGATCGGTGGCCGTTTGTCGAGGAACGCGCTGATGCCCTCGGCGGCCACCGGATCGGCTGCGTTCGCGCTCATCACCCGGCGGGTGAAAGCGTAGGCGTCGGGCTCGGTCTGGTCGATCTGGGTGTAGAACGCCGCCTTGCCCAGTGCGATGGTGTGGGGACTGAACGCCCGCAACGAGGCGGCCAGCTCTGCGCTGGCGTCGGCAAGCGCATCGGGAGCCACCACGTGGTTCACCAGGCCCCACTCGGCCGCGGTGGCGGCGCTGATCGGCTGACCGGTGAGCAGCATCTGGAGGGCCCGCTTCTGCCCGATGGCGCGGCTCAACGCCACCATCGGTGTCGAGCAGAACAGGCCGATCTTCACTCCCGGTGTGGCGAAGCTGGAGCGGTCCGATGCGACCACCAGGTCACAGCTGGCCACCAGCTGGCAGCCGGCCGCCGTGGCCACGCCGTC
Organism: Acidimicrobiia bacterium; assembly: GCA_029858875.1. GTDB lineage: Bacteria > Actinomycetota > Acidimicrobiia > Acidimicrobiales > SHLQ01 > JAOUEE01. The sequence goes on along the minus strand of JAOUEE010000027.1, from coordinate 13,849 downwards.
GACCCGGGCGATCACCGGTTGGGGCAGGACGTGCAGGGTCTGCATCAGGACGGCACAGCGATCGAAGAGGTGCTCGTAGAACGGCAGGTCGCGGTCGGTCATCTCTCGCAGGTCATGGCCGGCCGAGAACGCCGGACCGGTGTGGCCGATCACGATCACCTCGACGGTGTGGTCCTCGGCCAGGGTCTCGAGACCATCGATGAGCTGGTCGATGAGCGCGGTGCTGAGCGCGTTGCGGGTGGCGACGTCATCGAGCACCACGGTGGCCACACCGTTGCGGGTGTCGACGTCCAGACGTGATGGGCTGGTCATGGCAGGAGTCTCGCGCAGCCGGAGACTCAACCGCCGGTGTCGGACCAGTGCCAGCTCTCGGAGGGGAGGTTGAACAGCCCGAAGTCGGCGGCGTGGTCACGGAGCCAGGCGAACACCGGCGAGGACGCCGAGATGGCCTGACCGTCGACATGGACGTCGAGGGCCCGCCCGACCTCGTGGCGTGACGTGCCGGGAATCGCCGTGGGTGGGCGACACGAGGATGCCGGTGCATCGAACACGTTGGCGCAGTTCTGCCGGCGCAGTTCGATCTGCTGTTCGTGGCTGCGCCAGCCCCAGGCGGTGAGGTTGATGCCCTCGGCTCCGGCGGCCGCCACCATCGCCGCGACGTTGCTGACGATCCCCTCCTCGACGATGATGCCGTTGACCCGCCAGAGGCGCAGCAGCACGCCATCGGGGCCCGACCGCACCCCGAAGAACTCGACGCCGGCGGTGGCCACCAGGGCCTCGGTTCCCTCCGGGGCGACCTCGGGCACCTCTGCAGGCACCTCGACCGCCGGGGCCCGCCCGGCCACCACGATGCCGTCCACCGGGAGGATCTGAGGGGTCCCGTCGGCAGCGCCGTCACGGTCGTAGGAGACGAAGACCGGCTCGGTGCCGTCGGGCCGACGTGGGCGCTGCAGTCCGAGTGTGTCGATGCCGTCGCCGTCCCAGTCCCCCACGACCGCCTGGTCACCGGGCCGACCGGCGGCGATGGGCGTGCCCAGTTGGTTTCCCTGGCCGTCGGCCCGGAGGAACCAGCCGGTCTCGTCGCCGGTGGCGGCGCGGTAGACGGCGGGCTCGTCGGTGCCGTCGCCATCCCAATCGCCGACGAGCGGCTGATCGCCGCGTTGCCCGAAATCGACGGGGCCCAAGGCCTCGCCGGCACCGTCGAATCGCAAGAACCGGCCCTGCCCGTTGAAGGAGCGGAACACCGCGGCCTCGTCGGTGCCGTCGCCGTCCCAGTCGGCGGCCATCGTGACGTCTCCCGGTTGGCCCACCACGACGAGCTCGGACTCGGGCGCATCGCCCGGCCCCAGGACGAGGGCGTTCACGCCCTCGATGAATCGGGCCACGCCGATGTCGTCATCGCCGTCACCGTCCCAGTCGCCGATGACCGGGCGGTCGCCCGGTGATCCGACGGTGGCGGCCTCGGTGGGATCGGTGACATCTCGCACCAGCACGAGACCTCCGCCCTCTCCCACCGTGACCACACCGATGGTGTCGGCTCTGTTGGTCGGTGGTCGACCGGGTGTGATGTAACGCAGGGCGGCGCTCAGGACATCGGGGACGAAGTGATCGGTGGCGTAGTACACCGTGACGGCATCGGCGACCGTGGCCGGGTCGTCGGCTCCTTCGTCACAGAGGTGATTCGCGGCGGCCACCGCCTCGTCCCAGACGTTCTGCGGGTCACGGACACCGTCGCCGTTGCCGTCGCCGGCATAGGCCGACCAGGTGGCGGGAATGAACTGGAACAGTCCCAACGCGCGGTCCCAGACCACATCGTCGTCCCATCGTCCGCCGTCGGTGTCGGCGACGAGGCGCCGTCCGCCCTGACCGTCGAGGGGCGGGCCGACGATCATGGGGTAGAGCGAGCCGTTCGGTCGACGCTCGGCGTTCTGCACCCGTCCGTGGTCGGTGGCGGTGTCGGCGATGCCGGCCAGTACGGGCCAGGGGATGGCGCAGGGTGCGCTGGCCGCCACCTCCCGGTAGAGACCCAGGAGGTCCGGCGGGATCTCCTCACGCGCCGTTTCGCTGATGCCAAACGGTGCGTACAGGCTGGGCACCAGGTCGGGCACGACGGCCTGGGCGCCGAAATCGCCCGCCAGCAGGGACGCGAGGAGTACCAGCACGGCCGCTCCTGGCTTCCAGGAGCTCGGGGTCCTCGGTCGTCGCGTCAAAGCCATGTCCGCCTCGTCGGATGGTAGCTGGGGTCGGCGTTGCGCCGTAGTCGGCGGCCCCGTGGGGTCGGCCGCCGGATTGTCGGCGCTCGCCACCGAGGCGTGACACCATCCGATGGTGCCGACGATGCTCCTGGTCAGTCATTCCCGGTCCGGTTCCACCCGGGCCATCGTCGATGCCCTGGCGGCCGGTGCCGCCGACGATGCCATCGACGGGGTCGTCGTCCGGGACCTCGACGCCCTCGAGGCCACGGTCGAGGACGTCTGCGCCGCCGATCTGGTGGTGCTGGCCACGCCCGAGAACTTCGGGTACATGTCCGGCGCCCTCAAGTACTTCCTGGATGCGGTGTACCACCCGCTGCTGGATGGAGGTGTCCGCCGTCCGTATCAACTGGTGGTGAAGGCCGGCAACGACGGTTCGGGGGCCGTGCGGGCCGTCGAACGCATCGTCCGCGGGCTCTCGTGGCCAGCCGCCCGTCCCCCACTGATCGTCGTCGGTGACGTGACCGATGCGGACCGAGAGATTGCGGCCGAGCTGGGCATGGCCTTGGCGGCCAGCCTGGAGATGGGCCTGCTCTGACCGGTGCCACGACCGCCGGTCCCTACACTGCCCGCATGGTCTCCGACATCTTCGACCCCGAAGCCTGGAGCGAAGTCGAGGGCTTCGGCTTCTCGGACATCACCTACCACCGGGCCCGCCGGCAGGGGACGGTGCGGATCGCCTTCGATCGTCCCGAGGTGCGCAATGCCTTTCGCCCGGCGACGGTGGACGAGCTCTACCGAGCGCTGGATCACGCCCGGATGAGCACCGACGTGGGCTGTGTGTTGCTCACCGGCAACGGTCCTTCACCCCGCGACGGTGGCTGGGCCTTCTGCTCGGGCGGCGACCAGCGCGTACGCGACCGCGACGGGTACCGCTATGCCGACGGCGAGGCGGCCCACTCCATCGACCCCGGTCGCACCGGTCGGCTCCACATCCTCGAGGTGCAGCGCCTCATACGCACCATGCCCAAGGTGGTGGTGGCGGTCGTGCCGGGTTGGGCCGTCGGCGGTGGGCACAGCCTGCACGTCGTGTGCGATCTCACCCTGGCCAGCGCCGAACACGGCCGCTTCAAGCAGACCGACACCGATGTGGCCAGCTTCGATGGCGGGTACGGATCGGCCTATCTGGCCCGTCAGGTGGGCCAGAAGTTCGCCCGCGAGGTCTTCTTCCTCGGTCGGACCTACACGGCCGGCGAGGCCAAGGAGATGGGCATGGTGAACGCCGTCGTCCCCCACGACCGACTGGAACCCACGGCGCTCGAGTGGGCGGGGGAGATCAACGCCAAGAGCCCCACCGCCCAACGCATGGTCAAGTTCGCCCTGAACCTGGTGGACGATGGCCTGATGGGCCAACAGGTGTTCGCCGGCGAGGCCACGCGATTGGCGTACATGACCGACGAGGCCCAGGAGGGTCGCGACGCCTTCCTCGACAAACGGCCGCCCGACTGGTCCGACTACCCGTACCACTACTGACCCACACCCGACATCGCCCCCGCAGGCCCTGTCGGGGCAACCGGCCGGCCGAAGGAATGACACCGAGATGTGTCGACATGAGGTTCGTGCCGGCGCGGGCGGTGTGGCATAGTGACCCGATCGTGAGGGGGCTGAACCGGGTCCTCTCCTCGACACACCCGGCCGTCTGGCCGGCCGGTCTCAGGGGGACTGCTCATGCGCTCGATTCGTCCGGTGGTCATCCTGGCGGCCATCGGCTTGCTCGCCTCGTCCTGCACCTTCTTCCCCGCAGCCCTACTGAGCATCCAGAACAGCCCCGGCACCAGCTCGTGGTGGTGCACGGCGACCACGTCCGAGCAACCCTCCAACAGCAACGGCGCCTACACCGGGCAGACCAAAGGTCCGTTGACCGACAACGACTGCAAGGGGCTGTCGGCGCAGTTCGATCTCGCCCTGGCCTATGCGTCGCCCTTCGCCACGGTGGGCGATGCCGAAGGCGGTGGGTTCCATCCCTTCGTGCCGGCGCTGCCGGGCACCGGTACGCACCATCTGGCCACGGGGACGTTCACCGTGGCCGACCTCAGCGCACCGGGGTTCGATCCGCTCGACCCGGTGTTCCCGGGAAGTCCGATCGACGGGGTGTTCAACGCCACGAAACCCGAGATCCTCCACTACGCCGACGACTCCCCCAGCGGCCGGTTGGTCGGTGTCAGCTGGGTGGTTCGCACCACCGACGGCAATCCCCCGAGCGGCTTCCCCGGCGCCAACGACTGGTGGCACCGCCATCCTCTCCTGTGTGTCGACACCACCACCGGTGCGGTCACCGGCGAGGATCTGACCGACGCCGCCTGCACCGGCACGGGCGGCCTCAACCTGCACCTCGACAAGTATTGGGTGATCGACGCGTGGATCGTCCCCGGCATGCGCCACCAGCCGGATGTGTTCGCCGAGGCGCATCCGTGCCTGGCCGGGCCCACGCCCATCTTCGATCCCAGCGACGCCTGCTTCGTGCAGGCCAATCCCGAGGTCCTCCGGGTCATGGTCACCAACGACGACGGGATCGACGCCGCCGGCATCGATGCCGTGGTCGAGGCCCTCCGGGTGCTTCCCGACGTCGAGGTGATCGTGTATGCCCCGCTCACCAACCAGAGCGGCACGGGCGACAGCACCACTCCGGGTGGAGCCCCGCCCGCCGTGCCCGACGCCACGGCCAGCGGCTACCCGGCCTTCTCGGTGGTCGGCACCCCCGCTGACAGTGTGCTGGCCGGTCTGGCCGCACTCGCGGGGCCCGACCAGCCCGATCTGGTGATCTCCGGCCTCAACGAGGGGCAGAACATCGGGCCGCTGTCCAACGTCTCGGGCACCGTCGGCGCGGCCAAGACCGCCGCCCGCTACGGGGTGCCGGCGCTGGCCACCAGTCAGGGCCTCGTCCTGGGCGGTGGCGCGCCGCCGCCCGATTACGCCACCGGAGTGAAGTTCCTGCTGCGCTGGGTCCGTGAGCACCGCGACCTCGTGTTGAGCGGAGGTTTCGCCGGTCCGCCGCCCACGGTGGAGAGCCTCAACATCCCCACGTGTCCGACCGGTTCGGTCCGGGGCCAGCGTGAGGTCGCCGTGTCGCCCGACTTCTCGGCCGGCAACCCGTTCGTCGTCGACTGCCTGTCGACGGCGACGGGCTTCGTGTACGACATCCCGGCCTTCAAGAACGGCTTCGTCACCGTCACGCCGATCGTGGTCAACGACGCGCCGGTGGCCAACGACGATGTGGGAGCGACGGCGGCCGACACGCCGCTGGCTCCGGCCGCTCCCGGCGTTTTGACCAACGACACCGACGACCTGGGTGACGTCATCAGCGTCACCGGTTCCGATCCGACGTCGGTCGAAGGGGCCACCGTCACCGTGAACCCGGATGGCTCGTTCATCTACGACCCCACCACCTCGGCGACGCTCACCGCCCTGGCCACCGGCGCCACCCTCGTCGACACGTTCACCTACACCATCGCCGACCTGGCCGGCGCCACCGACACGGCCAGCGTGGCCATCACCGTCACCGGCGTGTAGCCGGGCGGCACCCCCAGCGCCGGCGACGACCGGCGACACGATCTCCCGCCTACCGTGGTGGGGATCACCCATGGCCCGACCGTCCGCCGCTCCTCCCCGACCGCCCAGCGAACGGGCCTGGGTCCGCGCTGTCCTGGTGGTGACCGTGGTGGCCATGGTGACCGTGTTCGCCGCTTGGTGGGAGCCCCGCGACGGAGCCACCACCGACATCGACCTCCGCAACGGCCGAGCCTTCATCCAGGACAACCTGTGGAGCACCGACGCCGAGCAATACGCCGTGTGGGTGGACGGGTCCGGGCACCCCATCCTGGGGATCCGCGAGGCGGCCGGATCGTGGCGCCGGACCGATCTCGCCGCCATCGAGGGCAATCCCCTCGACGCCCCGACCGACGACGACAGCCACAACGTGTACGTCGTCGCCGTGGATTCGATGGGGAATGTGCACGTCGCCGGCAACATGCAGAGCGATCCGTTGCGGTACATCCGCACCCGTGAACCGGGCTCGCTGGACTCGTGGATCGAGCCACCGATCGGCGGTGCCAACGAATCGGTCACCTACCCGGCGTTCGTGGGCCTGCCCGACGGCACCCTGCTGTTCCTGCGGCGGGAGGGGCGGCGCGGCATCGGTGGGATCCTGGCCGACCGGCTGGCGCCGGGGGCCGAGGACTGGGAACATCTCGGCACCCTGATCGACGGTCGACCCAGTGGCGAGGGGCCCTACCTCCAGCACGCATCGGTCGATCCGGCCGATGGGTCGCTGCACCTCGGATGGCTGTGGCGCAAGGGCGTGGGAACCGTGGGCAACAACGATGTCAGCTACATGCGCTCCGACGATGGTGGCACCACGTGGCGGACCAGCGGAGGAACCGCCCTCGCCCTTCCCGTCACGCACGAGTCGGCCGAGGTCGTCTTCGACACGCCCGACCGGGGATCCGGCTTGCTCAACCACGGTGGCATGGTGATCGACGGCGCGGGTCGTCCCCACATCGTGTACTCGGGGCGCGACCAGCTGCTCCACCTGTGGTTCGACGGGCAGCAGTGGCACGACGCCGAGCCCATACTCGCGTTCAAGGGCAGCCGGGCGGCCGCGGCCCGAGCGCCCGACGGCAGCGTGTGGGCGGTGGCGGCCCGGGGCGCCCGACTGGTGGCCGTCCAGATCCACCCCGAGGTGGGGTCAGAGGTGGACGGCGCCACGGTGTCCAGGAGGTGGGAACCCACCTACGACAGCCAGGCCATGCAGCGAGACGATCGGCTGGAGGTCTTGTTGGTGCCGAGCAGCGGCGACGAGCCCATGGTCGAATCGCTGGCCCTGGGTTCGGACGAGTCCTGATCCGAGTCGAGCGAGGACGCGGGCCGCTCAGAGGTCATCTGCGGTGAACAGGGCCGACAGCTCCACTCCGATGTCGGCCAATGCCTGACCGCCACCCTGGCGCCGGTCGATCACACAGGCGGCGGCGGTCACCTCGGCGCCGAGGGCGCGTAGCGATCGGGTCGAGCTGACCGCCCGTGGTGACGACATCCTCCACCACCAACAGCCCGCGACCGGCGATGTCGGGGCCCTCGGCCAGTTTGGCCGTGCCGTACTCCTTGGCCTGCTTGCGCACCGGCCGGGATGCACGTGTGCAGTGACAGCGCGGTGACAACCGGAACGCCACCGAGCTCGAGGCCGGCCAGGACCTGGGTGCCTTCGGGCACGAGGGGGGCGAGGTGGACGGCGATGGCCCCCAGCAGCGACGGATCGGACTCGAATTGGTACTTGTCGAAGTAGGTGTCGGCGGTGCGTCCGGACCGAAGACGGAACCGTCCACGTATCTGGGCCACGGCCGACACTCGGACGGCGAGCGCTTGCCGATCGGCGCGGGACGGGGCGGGACCGCTCACGCGCCGAGGAACTCGGCCATCACCGGCCAGGCGCGGGGATCCTGGAGGAGGAAGAGATGGCCGCCGTCGCACAGCTCCAACCGCGCGTCGGGCAGCCGGCCGGCGATGGCCTCGAGGTTGGCCGGCGGGGAGATGCCGTCGTGACGGCCCCCGATGACCAGGGTGGGAGCCGACACCTGCGGCAGGTCGTCCCACACATCGTGATCCGCTCGGGCGGCCAATTGGGCCCATGCTCCGTCCGAAAGCGGCCCGGCCTCGGCAGCCAGTCCCATGAGCTCGCCGAGACCGGTGGCGTCCTCTGTGGCGTCGGGGTCCCAGCGGGTGTCGAGGAGCCCATTGCGGATCGGTGCGGCGCGGGCCGGCTCCATACGGGCCAGGGCCAGGAGATCGGCCGAGCGGCCGCCAGCACCGCCGGCGGAGGTGCAGGCCAGGACCATCCGCTCGATTCGCCGGGGATGGCGCACGGCCAGGTTCTGCGCCACCATGCCGCCGAACGAGATGCCCACCACCCGGGCCGTGGGCCAGTTCAGATGATCGAGCAGCGCGGCGGCATCGTCGGCGTAGTCGGCCATCGAGTACGGCGCAGTCGGTTGCGACGTCTGGCCCAGGCCCCTCTGGTCGTAGTAACAGGTCTCGAAGCGCTCATTGAGCGGCCACCGCGCGGGGGCGGACGTGCGGAGGTCTCCCCCGGTGCCCGAGATCACCAGCAGCGGCGGGCCGGAGCCGTGGATCTCGAAGTAGAGGTCGAGGTCGCGGACGGCGGCGAAGGGCATGGCGGCGAACCTACTCCGGGTGTTCGGCGCGACGCTCCACGATCCGGCGGCGCCGGCGGGTGAGACCGATGGCCAGAGCCACCAGTCCTACGAGGAGGAGTGGCCGGTCGGTGAGGGAGTCGAGCACGCTGGCACCCACGGTGACCACCAGGATGATGCCGGGGATGATCCCGATGGCGGTGCCGATGAGGAACGGGGCCCAGCGCACCTTCGAGACCCCGAGCAGCCAGTCGGCCGGCGGGAGCTGGCCGGTGGCGACGCGCAGGAGGGTGACCTCCTTCAGGCCGCCGTGGGCCAGCCGTTCGTCGTACTGGGCGATGGACGGCGGGATACGGGTCTGCACCCAGTCGCGGGCCACGAACCGGGCGAAGGCGAAGGCGATGCTGCTGGCGCCCAGGTTGCCCACCCAGGACAGCCCCATCGCCACCGGCCACGGCCAGATCAGAGAGGCCGGCACCATGAACACGGCGCCGGGCACACCCCACGGCTGCAGGCACCACATGACAAACACGAAGACGATGGGCCCGGTCGCGCCGGAGTCGGTGAAGAACTCCTCCACCCGATCCCCGTCCCGCACGAAGTCGATGCCTCCGGCGGCGACGAAAGCGGCCAGGCCGGCCAGAACCGCCGCCAGCGCACCGATGCGGATCCAACCGGTGCGGCTCACGATGGAGTGGCTGCTCCGCGGTGCAGTCCGGGGACCGGGGCCAGGAACGGGGAGTGCAACAGCGCGAGGGCACCCAGCGCACCGACGCTGATGACCAGGTACATCACGGTGTAGTCGAACGAGGCGGCGACGAAACCCAGGGCCAGCGCCCCGGCCGAGTTGGCCAGGTCACCGAAGGTGGTGATGGTGGACACCACCTGGGCCCGGTCCTGGTCGTCGGCCGAGTCGGCTCCGATGAGTACCAGTAGGGGCACGTTGTAGGCCAGGCCCACGGCCGTGACGAAGGCCCCGATGTAGAGCCAGATGGGGCTGGGTGCAAAGGCCAGGATCATGGTCCCGAGAGCCACGACGACGAAGGCGGCCGAGGCGAGATGCATCCGGTTGGCTCGATCCAACAGCCCGCCGCCGACGGCTCGCATCACCAACGTGGTACCCGAGTAGGTGAGCAGGATCCAGCGCACCGAGGTCACCCCCATGGATTCGGCGTAGGGGGTGATGAACCCGTTGAACCCGATGAACGTCATGAAGACGAGCAGATTCATCACGCCGATTCGGGCGGCCATTGGATGGAACAGGCTTCGGTAGCCGACGAAGCGGGGCTCGACACCGGCGGGACGGGTTTCGGGAAGGGCCGATCCGGCCACAGCGCACAGCAGTCCGAGCACCGCGGCCACGGCGAAGGTGAAGGTGAAGCCCTGCTCCTCCAGCAGCCACTCCCCCAGCACGGGACCGATCGCGAAACCGACGAAGACCGCGGTGCTGAAGGTGGCGAACACGGCACCCCGCCGTGACGGTGGGGCCAGCTCGGTGGCCACGGTGGCCTGGCTGACGTACATGAGGGACGCGGCCATGCCGATGGCCACCCGCACCGCGACCAGTGCCCACAGTCCCGTCCGGGCTGCGGGCACGTGCAGGAGCTGGAGGCCGGAGATGGCGACGGCGCCGGCCACCATGGTCGGGCGCCGACCGTAGCGGTCGCTGAGGTAGCCGACGAAGGGTCGGACGGCCAACATGCCGAGGGCCATGGCGCCGAAGGCCACGCCGATGGCCGACTCGGCCCCACCGATCTCCTGCTCGACCAGTCGGGGCAGCACCGGGAAGCTGATGCCGGCGACGGCGAAGTAGCCGATGCCGGCGGCCAGCAGGATGGCCACCGGCGCGGTCGGAATGGCGTCCTTGCGTGGCGCGGCGTTCACCGGGCCCAGTGGGCCTCCAGGAGCCCGGCGGCCACCGCCGGTGCCTCGAGCTGCCACCAGTGTCCGGTGTCGAGCTCTTCGAACCGGGCGCCGCATCGTGTCGCCATGGCCCGGCCGGTGTCGGCCGGGGCGTAGGGGTCGTGGCCACCCCACAGGACCAGGCCGGGGGCGGCGAGGGGAGCCAGCTCGCTTCCCCAATCGGTACCGACGGTGACCGCCGATCGGTACAGAGCCAGGATGCAGGTCTTCATCCGGTCGTCGATGGCCGCCGTGGTGATGTCGACGTGGCTCTGGGGCACGCCGGCTTCCACCAGCCCGGGGCCGGCCGTGTCGGGATCGAAGGCGGTCATCAGCTCCTCGCCCACCTCGGGGGTCTGCCACAGCTTGGCCATGTCGTGCCACACGTAGGCGGGGTCGACCGGTGAGCCGCCGAAGGTCCACGTGCGCACACTCGTGGGAGCCAGCGTCAGGAGCCGGGCCACCAGCATGCCGCCCCAGTCGTGGCCGACGATGTCGACCGGCTCGTCGATGGCCACCACCTCGGTGACCAGCCAGTCGGCGTACTCCTCCTTGGTGGCCCGCCAGCCCACCGGCGCGTCGCATCCGAACCCGGGGAGTTGCAGTGACACCACATCGCCACGTCCCAACTCGGCGATGAGTGGCTCCCACACCCGGTCGGTGTCGGGTACCCCGTGAACGAAGACGGCAGGCATGGCCCACTGTCTACCGCCGAAATTGCTGTGCTGGTGCGCGCTGGGCGCGCGTGGTCACCGCAAATTCGCCGTAGGGACGGGTCGTCAGGGATCGCGGGGCAGTCCGAGCAGGCGCTCGCCGATCACGTTGCGTTGGATCTCGCTGGTGCCACCGGCGATGGTGAGACAGCGATTCCACAAGAAGGCGTGGACCCATGATGCCGAGGTGCCGTCGTTGACGGCCCCGGCGGCGCCGAGCAACTCCAGGGCCGTTTCCTGCACCCGCTGATCGTGGATCACCCCCAGCAGCTTGACCACACTGGCCTCGGGGCCGGCGTCGGCACCATTCAAGGCCCTGAGGGTCATGCGGGTGCGCATGGCGCCCAGGGCATGCTCGGTGGCGGCCAGGGACCCCAGGTCGTCGATGGCGAACGGGGACGCGTCGGGTCCGGCCAGATCGAACAACGCCCGCAAGCCCGATCCGATGGACGCCCCACCGCCCATGGACACCCGCTCGTTGGCGAGGGTGGTGCGGCCGGCCCGCCAGCCATCGTGCACCGCGCCGATCACGCAGTCATCGGGCACGAACACATGGTCGAAGAAGACCTCGTTGAACCACGCATCACCGGTGAGCTCGCGCAGCGGACGGATGTCGATGCCCGGCGTCGTCATGTCCACGAAGAAGCACGTGATGCCCTCGTGCTTGGGTCGGTCGGGGTCGGTTCGGGCCAGACAGATGCCCCACTCGGCCGTGTGGGCCATGGAGGTCCACACCTTCTGACCGGTGAGTAGCCAACCTCCATCGGCTCGGTCGGCTCGGGTCCGCAGCGACGCCAGGTCCGAGCCTGCCTCGGGCTCACTGAAGAGCTGGCACCAGGAGATCTCGCCGCGCATCGACGGCCCCACCCACCGCTGCTTCTGCTCGTCGGTGCCATGCTCGATGACGGTGGGAAGCGCCCAGCCGGCCACCTGGAGATGGCGGCGCCCCACCCCGGCGGCGGCGAGCTCCTGGTCGATCACCAGCTGCTCGACCGGCCCGGCATCGCGTCCGTACGGCGCGGGCCAGTGCGGCACCAGATAACCATCGTCCACGATGATGTCGTTCCACTCCCGCTTGGGGCGGCGGGTCAGCTCGTCGAGCCATGCGCCCACCTCGGCTCGAAGCTGATCGGCCTCGGCCGGCAACTCGACGGGGAGGTCCCGCCGGGTGCCCGTGGCCACTGCCTGGGCGACGATGCCCCGCCAGTGATGGGCATCGGGCAACAGGCTGCGCGTGGCCATGACCCGGCGCAGGTACAGATGCGCATCGTGCTCCCAGGTGAAGCCGATGCCACCGTGCAGCTGCACACAGTCCTTGGCGATCCGATAGGCAGCGTCGGGGGCGAGGGCCGCGGCGGCGGCAACGGCCAGCCGTTGCTCGTCGTCGGGCCCGCCCCGGCACGCGTCCCACACGGCGGCCCGGCTGAGCTCGAGGTCGGCCAGCATGTCGGCACAGCGGTGCTTGACGCCCTGGAACTGGCCGATCGGCCGGCCGAACTGGACCCGTTCCGTGGCGTAGCGGGCCGTCTCGGTCACGCACCACGACGCGGCACCGACGGCCTCGGCGGCCAGCAGTAGCCCGGCCAGGCGCTCCGCGGGGCCAGGGCCCAGACGACGCGCGCCCTCGATGACCGCACCGTCGACCGCCACCGTTGCCACGCTTCGGGTGAGATCGGTGCTGATCACGGGCGCCGCCGAGCATTGACCGGCACCGAGCACGACCCATTCGATGCGATCGCCCACGTGCACGGGCGCCACGAGGAGGTCCACCTCGGCCCCCAGGATGACCGCCTCCAACGTGCCCGACACGACGTCGTCCACGATGGCCAGCGGCGGTGCGCCAACGGCGATGGTGGCCGTGGTGGTGCCGGCCGCCAGTCCGGCCAGATCGGGGTGGTCATCGCCCCCGAGGGCATGGATGACCGCGCCGGCGATGATCGAGGGCACGGCCGGCCCGGGGGCGCACACCCGCCCGAGCTCCTCGAGCACGATGGCGGCCTCGGGCAGCCCGAAACCGGATCCACCGACCGATTCGGGCAGGTGGAGTCCCAGCCAGCCGAGCTCGGCCATCTCGCCGAAGTGATCATCGACGGTCTCGTTGTCGGCCTCGAGTCGAGCGGCCCGCCGAAGCTCGCGGTCGCCCGCGAACCGGGCCACCGTGTCGGCCAGGGCACGATGATCGTCGCTGACGGCCAAGCTCATCGGGCCGCCACCTCCCGGGCCCACACGTAGTCCGGCTTCCCGGTGACCTTGCGCCGGATGGCATCCACCACGACCACGTCGCGGGGCACCTTGTACCCGGCCAGCACCGGGCGGCACTGTGCGTCGATCGACTCGAGCGACGGCGCGGGACGGCCCTCGCGGGGCGCCACGACGGCCACCACCTGCTGCCCGAAGCGCTCGTCGTCGATCCCCACCACCAGCGCGTCGAACACATCCGGGTGTGACTTCACCGCCGCCTCCACCTCCTCGGGGAAGATCTTCTCCCCACCCGAGTTGATCACCCCCGATCCGCGGCCGAACACGGTGATCGCACCATCGGCCTCGACCGTGGCGAGGTCGCCGGGGACCGAGTACCGGACGCCGTCGATCACGGGGAAGGTCTCGGCCGTCTTGGCCGGGTCGTTCCAGTACCCCAGCGGGATCCATCCTCGACGGGCCAACTTGCCGACCACACCGGAGCCGGCCGACACCGCCTCGCCCTGATCGTCGATCACGATGGTGGTGCCGTCGCCGATCAGCTGGAGTGGACCGCTGCCGTCGGGTTTGCGCTTGATGCGGCCCTGACCACCGGTCTCGGAGGCGCCGAAACGGTCGCTCACCCGTACACCGGGCAGGG
>JAOUEE010000023.1 GCA_029858875.1 Acidimicrobiia bacterium | reverse complement strand
GTCGTCCGACATCGTCGGCGAGGTGGCGGCCGTCGTGGCCGCTCACGACGGCCGGTTGTGGCGTGAGCTCGACGCCGAGGGCGCAACGGTGTGGTCGCTGTTCGTGCCCCGCCGCCCGCAGTTCGGCCCGATCCCGGGATCATCCAGCCAGAACCGCGGGTGAGGCGGTCGTCGGCCGATCAGAGCTTGCGCATCACCGTGACCACTCGGCCGTAGATCGAGACGTCGTCGGGCGAGAACACCATGTCGGTGAGGGCCGGGTTGTGGGGCGCCAGCACCACCTTGTCGCCGTCGCGCCGATAGGTCTTGATGGTGGCTTCGTCGCCGGGTATGCCCGCCACCACGATGTCACCGGGGTCGGCGTCGGGCTGAGCCCGGGCCACGATGAAGTCGCCGTCGAAGATGCCGGCGTCGATCATCGAGTCGCCGCGGACTCGCAGCATGAACAGATCGCCGTCGCCGGTGAGGTCGGCCGGCAGCGGCATGGTCTCCTCGATGTTCTCTTGGGCCAGCACATCGGTGCCGGCCGCCACGTCGCCCACGAGGGGCACGTGGCGCACGGGGCGCCGGTCGACCACGGCCCCCGAGTTGGAGTCCCAGTGCACCTCGATGGCCCGGGGCTTGGTGGGGTCGCGGCGCAGGTAGCCCAGCTTCTGGAGCGTGGCCAGATGCGAGTGGACGGTGGACGGCGAGGTGAGCCCCACCGCCTCGCCGATCTCGCGCACCGACGGCGGGAATCCTCGCTCGCGCACGGTCTTGTCGATGTGCTCCAGGATCTGGATCTGACGCTCGGTCGGGGAGTCGGCCATGGGTGCCTCGCTTGGGGTGACGATTCGGGGGAGTGGGTTGCGGTCGAACAGATGTTCGTGTTGACTATAGCGAACGAACAGGTGTTCGGAGTACGTCTGTTCGACCAACACATGTTCGCCGAACAGGTGTTCACCGTCAAGGACCCTCACCCTCGCCCAGAGATCGTCGCTCAGAAGACTGTCAGACCCCCTGGAGACAATCATGACCATGACCGCAACCCTCCCGCTCCCCAACACTGCTGCCCGGCTCTCGGATCGCCAGCGTGCCGCGCACCGCGAGGCCCGCCGGCAGGTGTTCCTGCGACGCCGTCTGCTGGTGGTGGTGCTTGCCGTCATCGTGGTGGTGGGGCTGGTGGCGTCCACCCGCAGGGTGCAGGCCGACGACGGTTCGGCGCCCATCACCGGTGAACCGATGGCCTACGTGGTGCAGCCCGGCGACTCGTTGTGGTCCATCGCGAAGCGTCTGGCTCCCGGTTCCGATCCCCGGCCCATCGTTCACCGCCTCGAGCGCAGCGCCGGCTCGGCGTTGTTGTCCGTGGGCCAGACGGTGATCATCCCCGCCGAGCTGGTCGACTGATCAGCCGGTGACCCTCGCGTAGCGCAGGAACAAGGCGTCGTCGTGTTCGAGCACATGGACCAGCGCCAGTCCGAGGCCCTCGGCCGCCGCGGGTCCCTCCGCCACCCGCTTGCTGGCCCCGGCCACCAGCACCGGTGCCACGCTGAGGCACAGCTCGTCCACCAGCCCATCGGCCACGAACTGCCCGTTCAACGACGGCCCACCCTCCAACAGCGCCACAAGGTGGCCACGCCGGGCCAGCATCGCCATGGCCGCACCGAGATCCACATCGCCCACCCCGGCCCGCTCGATGTCGGCCACCGTCGCCAGCGCCGACACCGCGTCGGTGGGGGCGTCCTCGGTGGTGATCACGATAGGCCGATGGCCGTCACCGAACAGCCGGCTGCCAGGATCGATGGCCGCCGAGCGGGTGATCACTGCCAGCTGGGGAACCGGCGACTGGCCTCGAGCCGTGCGGCGGGCCATGGCGGCCGGCCCCAGGCGCGGCGGTCCGTAGTCCTCGGCCCGTACCGTGCCGGCGGCCACCACGATGACGTCGGGAACGGTTCGGACCACGCCGAACACGCGGCGATCGCCCGCACCACCGAGCGCGCCCGATGTGCCCTCCACCGCGGTGGCGCCGTCGAGCGACGCCACCATGTTCATCAGCACCCACGGCCGGTCCGGGTGGGGGGTGCGATCGTGGGTCTCGTAGGCCCCCAGCAGGTCTTCGTCGGTGAGCTCATCGGTGGTGACCAGCCGGCGCATGGACGCGACGCTACCGGCCGCGGTCGCGGGCGGCGTGTTCTCCCCACCCCTGTGGACGATCGGCGCGAAATCCACCGGGATTTCCCCAGCTCGTCCCCTTTTGGTTCGGTCCCGATACCCCTAGGGTCATGCACTGGCAGATCGCAGTGTCGACGGTCGGATTGGTGGTTGACGTTCCTCCTCTGGTGGGTCGGACGACTCCTTGAGCGGTCGGATCGGCGAACCCACATCGTTCCCGCCCCGGCCGCTTGGACCTGGTCGTCGCGCTGCGGTCTGCCCATCACCGCAACGACGCCGGGCCCCCTCCGCCGATCGCTACCGTGGGTGGTGGCGCATCCGATTCGACCCGATTGAGGATTCCCCGTGGCCCTTGCCCCCGACCAAGCAGAGATCGGCCTGCGACGCGCCTTCACCACGCCGGGCGTCGACCCGTACGACGCCTTCGAGTGGGGGCGGCGCGACGCCCGCATCGTCGATCACCGCGACGGCTCGGTGGCCTTCGAGCAGCTCGACATCGAGGTGCCGACCCAGTGGTCGGTCAACGCGGGCAACATCCTGGCCCAGAAGTACTTCCGGGGCACCCTGGGTACCCCCGCACGGGAGACGTCGCTGAAGCAGGTGGTCGACCGCGTGGTCGACACGATCACCGCCTGGGGTCGCCGCGACGGCTACTTCGTCGATGACGACGAGGCCGCGGCGTTCTCCGACGAGCTCAAGCACCTGGTGGTGTCACAGCGGGCGGCGTTCAACTCGCCGGTCTGGTTCAACATCGGCGTCGACGGCGTGCCGGCCCAGGCCTCGGCCTGCTTCATCTTGTCGGTCGACGACGACATGCGGTCGATCCTCAACTGGTACGTCGAGGAAGGCATCATCTTCAAGGGCGGTTCGGGGGCCGGCGTGAACCTCTCGGCCATCCGGGGCTCGGCCGAGAACCTCGCCGGCGGGGGTACCGCCAGCGGTCCGGTTTCGTTCATGCGCGGCGCCGACGCCTCGGCCGGCACCATCAAGAGCGGGGGCAAGACCCGGCGGGCAGCCAAGATGGTGATCCTCGACGCCGACCATCCCGACATCTCCGACTTCGTCTGGTGCAAGGCGGTGGAGGAGCGCAAGGCCCGGGCGCTGCGCGCGGCCGGGTTCGACATGGATCTCGATGGGGCCGACAGCCACTCCGTCCAATACCAGAACGCCAACAACTCGGTGCGGGTCACCGACACCTTCATGCAGGCGGTCGTGGACGACGGGCCGTGGGCGCTCACCGCGCGCGCCGACGGCTCCACCATGGCTGTCGTGGCCGCCCGTGATCTGTTCCGCCAGGTCGCCGAGGCCTCGTGGGAGTGCGCCGATCCCGGCCTCCAGTACGACACCACCATCAACCGTTGGCACACCGCGGCCAACACCGGCCGCATCACGGCCAGCAACCCGTGCTCGGAGTATCTCCACCTCGACGACTCGGCCTGCAATCTGGCCAGCCTCAACCTGTTGCCGTTCCTCGTCAGCGACGGTGCCGGCAACGAGGGGTTCGACATCGACGGCTTCCGAGCCGCCGTCGAGGTCGTGTTCACCGCCCAGGAGATCCTGGTCGGCAACGCCGACTACCCCACCGAGGCCATCGCCGAGACCACACGGGCCTTCCGTCAGCTGGGCCTCGGCTACGCCAACCTGGGCGCGCTGCTGATGGCACTCGGCCTGCCCTACGACAGCGCCGAGGGCCGGGCCATCGCGTCGGCCATCACCGCCGTGATGACCGGCCAGGCGTACCTCACCTCGGCCAAGACCGCGGCCCGCATGGGCCCCTTCGCGGGGTTCCACCACAACCGCGAGCCCATGCTCGATGTCCTGGCCATGCACCGTGAGGCCCTCACCACCATCGACGAGGGGCTGGTGCCCGACGACCTGCTGGCCACGGCCCGGCAGCTGTGGGACCAGACCTGTGCCCAGGCCGCCGTCACCGGCGTGCGCAACGCCCAGGCAACCGTGCTGGCGCCCACCGGCACCATCTCGTTCCTCATGGACTGCGACACCACCGGCATCGAGCCCGACCTCGGCCTGATCAAGACCAAGAAGCTGGTGGGCGGCGGCACCATGACCATCGTCAACCAGACCGTGCCCCGCGCCCTGGCCCACCTGGGGTACGAGCCCGATCAGATCGGCGACATCACCGATCACATCGCCGAGCACCACAGCGTCATCGGCGCCCCGCACCTCGAGGCCGATCATGTCGCGGTGTTCGCCTGCTCGATGGGTGACAACACCATTCACTACCGCGGCCATCTGGCCATGATGGGCGCGGCCCAGCCCTGGCTCTCGGGGGCCATCTCCAAGACCGTCAACGTGCCCGAGTCGGTTTCGGTCGCCGATGTGGAGCAGCTCTACCTCGAAGCCTGGCGCCTGGGGCTCAAAGCGGTGGCCATCTACCGCGACAACTGCAAGGTCGGCCAGCCGCTGTCCGCCGCCAAGGCCGGTCCCGACGCGGCCTCGGTGGTGCAACAGGCCGTTGAACGGGTGGTGGTGCACGAGCCCGTTCGTCAGAAGTTGCCCCGTAGCCGCACGTCGCGCACCTTCGAGTTCCGGGTGGCCGACTGCAAGGGCTTCGTCACCGTCGGCGAGTACGCCGACGGCCATCCCGGTGAGATCTTCGTGCGGGTGTCCAAACAGGGGTCCACCCTGGCCGGCATCATGGACGCCTTCGCCATATCGCTCAGCCACGGCCTCCAGTACGGCGTGCCCCTCCGGGCCTTCGTCGAGGCCTTCGTGGGCATGCGGTTCGAGCCGGCGGGCATGACCGACGATCCCGATCTCCGCATCGCGTCGAGCCTCATGGACTACCTGTTCCGCAAGCTGGCGGTGATGTACCTCACGCCCGAGGAACGGGCCGAGCTCAACATCTTCACGGTCGGCGAGCGCACCCAGCCGACCCTGCCCGGTGTGGAGGAGACGGTCACCGAGACCGTGCAGGGCGCTGACGTGACGCCCGATCCTCCGTCGATCCCCTCGGCCTCGGCGCTGGCTGCCCAATGGTCCGACACCGACGCCAGCGACGGACCGATCTGCATGCAGTGCGGCATCGCCATGCAGCGGGCCGGCAGCTGCTACGCGTGTCACGATTGCGGCGCCACCAGCGGCTGTAGCTGACGAGGTGCACCCGCCGATGCTCACGAGCCGATGAGCCGGCCCCACGAGCGCGTCGTCTCCGATCTCCGGTTGGTCGGGACCCTGGGCCGGGCCCTTCCCGGCATGGCCAGAGCCTGGCCCGGGCGGGAGTACAGCGTGGCCGATGTGCTCGAGGCGCAGGCGGCCCGTCACGCCGACCGCGTGGCCCTGTTGTCGAACGACGAAGTCATCACCTACCGAGAGCTCGACCGGCGTTCGAATCAGGTTGGCAGGTGGGCCCAGGACCAGGGGCTCGGCCAGGGCGATGTCGTCGGACTGTTGATGGGCAATCGCCCCGACTACGCCGTGCACTGGCTGGGACTGGCCAAGGTCGGGGTGACCACGGCGCTGCTCAACACCAACCTCGGCGGTCGGTCTCTCGCCCATTCGATCACGGTGGCCAACGCCCAGCGGGTGATCGTCGATGCTGCGCTGGCCGACAACTGGACCAGCGCCGCCGCCACGCTCGACGAGGTCCCGGCCGCCTGGGCATCGCGAGGTGCCGTGGCCGGCGCCGAGGATCTCGATGCCGCCCTCTCCGAGGAGGCATCGGCCCATCTCGGTCGGCGGGCCCGACGCGGCCTGCGCACCACCGACCGGCTCTTCTACATCTACACGAGCGGCACCACCGGACTACCCAAGGCCGCCAACTTCAGCCACCAGCGGTTCATCGGGGCGGCCGAGGGGGCCAAGGCCATCACCCGCATGGGCAGCGGCGACCGGATGTACATCTCGTTGCCGCTCTACCACACCGCCGGAGGCGTCATGGCGCTCGGAGGTGCGCTCATGGCCGGCGCGGCCGCGGTGATCGCGCCGCGGTTCTCGGTGAGCCGCTTCTGGGATGACTGCATGCGTCACGACGTCACCGCCTTCCAGTACATCGGCGAGCTGTGCCGCTACCTGTTGCACAGCCCGCCCCATCCCCACGAGCGGGACCACGGGATACGCGTCTGCCTGGGCAACGGGCTGCGACCAGAGGTGTGGGCGCCGTTCCAGGAGCGGTTCGCCATCCCCCGCATCGTCGAGTTCTACAGCGCGACCGAGGGCAACGTCACCCTTTTGAACGTCGACAACCGGGTGGGGTCGGTGGGTCGCATGCCGCCGGCGATGAGGCGGGGCATCGGCATGCACCTGCTCCAGGTCGACATCGAGTCCGAGGATGTGGTCAGGGGTCCCGACGGCTTCTGTCGGGAGGCGGCGGTGGGTGAGGTCGGCGAAGCGGTCGGTCGCATCACCCGGACCGTGCCCTTCGAGGGCTACTCCGACGCGGAGGCCACCGAGGCGAAGGTGCTGCGCAACGTGTTCCGGAAGGGAGACGCGTATTTCCGCACCGGCGACCTGTTGCGCCGGGATGGCGATCACTACTTCTACTTCGTCGATCGCATGGGCGACACGTTCCGGTGGAAGGGCGAGAACGTGGCCACCAGCGAGGTCGGCGAGGTGATCCATGGCTGCCCCGGTGTTCGGGAGGCCACGGTGTACGGGGTGGCCGTGCCCGGAACCGACGGCCGAGCCGGCATGGCTGCGCTGGCGGTCGGCGACGGCTTCGACCTCGACGACATGGCCGCCATCGTGGCCGAGCAGCTGGCGCCCTATGCCCGACCGATGTTCCTGCGGATCCAACCCGAGCTCGACATCACCGGCACCTTCAAGCACCGGAAGGTGGAGCTGGCCGCCGACGGCTTCGACCCCGCCGACGTGACCGACCCGCTGTACTTCTTCGATCCCGACCAGCATCGCTACGTGGTGCTCGACGAGGCTCTTCATCGCCGCGTCATGGACGGCGACATCAGGTTGTGAGCAGACGCCCTACACCATGAACTCGCCGCCGTTGACGTCGAGGCACTGCCCCGTGACGGCCCGGGCGTGATCCGACAGCAGGAACAGGCCGGCATCGGCGATCTCGTCGGGCGTCGGTATGTGGTGCAGGGCGTGCTCGGCGGTGATGTCGGCTTCCACCTCGGCGGCCGTGCGCCCCTGCTGGTCGGCGAGGATCTGGAAGTAGAACTTCACGGGGTCGTCGTAGATGTACCCGGGGGCGATCGAGTTCACCCGAATCCCGTCGGGTCCCAGCTCGACGGCCAATGCCCGGGCCATGCCCAACAGCGCGTGCTTGGCCATCTTGTAGGCGCCGAAGAGGGGTCGGGGTTTCCGGAGCACCGACGACAGTGTCATCAGGACGGCCCCCCCGCCGTTGGCCCGCATCACGGGCGCCGCGGCGCGGGTGAGCGACAGGTGGGCCAACAGGTTGATCTCGAAGCCGGCGCGGATGGTGTCGAGTGGCTGCTCCTCGAGGGACTCGAAGGGCGGCTGCTGGAACGCGTTGTTGGCCAGGCCGTCGACCCGACCCCAGTGATCGACAGCTCGATCGATCACCGAAGCGCAGGCGGCCTCGTCGGTGATGTCGGCTGGTGCCACCAGCGCCTCACCGCCGCCGACAGCGATCTCGTCGGCCACCGCCCGCAGGCGATCCTCGTTGCGGGCGACCAGGACCACCCGTGCTCCCTCGCGCGCCGCGCCCAACGCCAGCGAACGGCCCAATCCGGGACCGACCCCGGACACCACCACGACACGGTCGGCGAGCAGGTTGGTCATCAGAACTCCACGGGAAGCGAACGGGGCCCGCGCATCACGGTGCCACAGGGTCGGGATGCCTCGACATCGACGAGACGGAGGTCGGGGAGGCGTTCCAGCAGGGCCTGAACGCCCATCGCGATCTGGGCTCGGGCCAGGTGCGAACCGGGGCAGTAGTGGCTGCCGAAACCGAAGGTGAGCAGCCGGCCGGGCGGCCGGTCGATGTCGAATCGGTGCGGGTCGGGGTACATGGCGTCGTCGCGGTTGGCCGAGGCGATGCCCATCAGCACCATCGAGCCGGCCGCCACGGTCTGGCCGGCCAGTTCCACATCGAAGGGCACCAGGCGGGGGAGCACCCCGATGGGAGGCTCCCATCGCAGCATCTCCTCGACGGCGCGGGGGATGGCGGTCGGGTCGTCACGGAGGCGGTCGACCACCTGGGGATGGGTGAGCAGGGCATACAACGTGTTTCCCAGCCCGTGGTGGCTGGTGGCGGCGCCGGCCGCGAACAAGGCCCGCACCGTGGACAGGATCTCCTCGTCGTCCAGGCGACGATCGTCCTTGGTCGCGGTGACCATGGACGACAGCAGGTCGTCCGCCGGATCGCCACGGCGCTCGGCGAGGATCGGCTCCACGAAGGCGGTCAGCTCGGCGGCTGCGGCCAGACCGGTCGCGTGATCACCGGCGTAGCCCAGGATGTCGAAAGCCCAGGGCATGAAGCGCTCGTGGCCCTCCAGCGGGAGCCCCAGTCGGTCGGCGAACACCAGGAACGGGAAGACGGAGGTGAAGTCGGCCACCAGATCGGCCGAGCCGCGCTCGACGAATCGATCGATGGCCTGGTGCGCGAGGTCGGGGATGCGGGCCGCCGCGTAGCGTGCCACCGGTCGGGCCCGCAGGGAGCGGGTGGACAGGTCACGGAGCACATGATGCTCGGGGCCGTCACGTGATTCGAAGGTGACGCCCTGGCACGGCTCGATCGAGTGCTCATAGGTGGGCCCGGCGGGAAACCCCTCGTCGTCGCGGAACGCGGCATCGAGATCGGCGAACCGGGTGATGAGCGGCATGTCGATGCCCATGAACCGGGTCGGAGCCAGTCGATACCGGGCTCGGAGGTCGGCCAGGAGCTCGTGGAAGGCGGCGCCGGGCAGCAGGGGTTCGTCGGGTAGGAGGGTCCCGGCGAAGTCGGTCTCGGGTTCGATCACAACAGGGTGCGCACCATCCAGCGGTAGGCCTCGATGCCTCGCGCCGGGTGTCCGACACCGCCGTCGTAGATGGCTCTCGCCGGAGCGTCGTCGATGGCCTTCCCGCCGTCCCGGACCTTCAGGTTGGCCTCGGCCGCCCGCTCGGCCACCGCGAACCAGCCCACGGCCTCGGCCACGCTGGCGCCGGTGGTGACCAGTCCATGGTTGCGAAGGATTCCCAGTCGGGCCGAGCCCACCGCAGCCGCCAGCCGACGCCCATCCTCCACGTCGGTCACATCGAGGGTGTCGTCGTCCCACACCGCCTGATCGCCGGCGAAGCAGCAGGACTCCTGGCTCACCATTCGCAGCGGCTCGACGAAGGCCGACCAGGGTGTGCCGTGAGGGGTGTGCACGTGGGCCGCGCTGACCAGTTCGGGTCGGGCCTCATGCAGCGGATGATGGATGCAGTAGGCGGCCCAGTTGATGGCGCCGTCGCCCTCGGCCAACGTGCCGTCGGGGCCGACGAGCACCAGGTCGTCGGGGGTGGCGTCGGGGTAGGGGACGCCGTAGCGCAGCAGCCAGAAGTGGTCGGGTCGCTCGGGGTCACGGGCCGAGATGTGTCCGTCGCCGATGGTGCCCAGCCGCAGCGCGCCCCAGACGCGGTAACCCAGGGCGCACTGGCCCTTGCGGTGGGCCCGCACCGCCTCGAGGTCGTCGCCGGCCGGTTCTCTTCGGAGGAGCTCATCGGTGTCCACCCCTCCATGCTGCCTCACGGTCGGTATCCTCGCCATCGATGGCCGAATTGCGTTTCTCGTTCGGGACGATGGGGTCGGGGAAGTCCACGCTGGCACTCCAGATCAACCACAACCTGGCGTCGCGCGGGTTGCGGGGTGCCCTGCTGACCCAGCTCGACCGGCAGCTGGCCCGGGTGTCGAGCCAGCTGGGTGTCTCCGCCGCGGCCATCGACGTGACACCCGAGACCGACCTGTTCGAGCTGGCCCGCAACATCGCCGTGCGCGAGGGCAGCCTGAGCTTCCTCGTGTGCGACGAGACCCAGTTCTACCTCCCCTCGCAGATCGAGCAGCTGGCCCGCGTCGTCGACTCGTTGCAGGCCGACGTGTACGCCTTCGGTCTGCTCACCGACTTCCGTGGGCGGCTCTTCCCCGGCTCGGCCCGCCTGCTGGAGCTGTCGGACCATTGTCAGGAGCTCCAGGTCGAGGCCCGCTGCTGGTGTGGCCGGCGGGCCACCCACAACGCCCGGCTGGTCGACGGTGAGCAGGTGTACGAGGGCGAGCTCATGGTGGTGGATGATCCCGAACGTGCCCCCGAGGTGCGCTACGAGCTGCGCTGTCGGGTGCACTGGCACCAGGGGAAGGGCCCCCAGATGGCGCTGCATCTCGACGACGACAGTGTCCCCGTCGTCGAGTCGGTCCTGCCGGCCGAGAGGTCGTAGCCAGCCACCATCCCGGGGTCCACCGCCGGCCGCCCCGTAGACGACCATGGTGCCACCCGGCCTAGGCCAGCCCCAGCGCACGCAGCATCGACGGCGGTGGCGAGTCGTCTCCGGCGGCCAGCCGCGCGGCCCGCTCGACGTTGACCGCGTCCCACCGACGTCCCACCCAGCCGTCCCACGGACCGGCGGGGATGGCGCTTGGATCACCAGCCGCTTCCACACACGCCCACAGGTAGGCCTGGAGGGCGACCACCTCGTCGAGGCCGCCCACCGGTCCGTGACCGGGCACGACGATGCGGCCCAGATCCGACATCGCGTCCAGCGCCTCGGCCCAGGCAGCCGGGTCGCCGTCGAAGGCGATCGGTGTCACCCCGAACGCGCACAGGGCTCCGGCGAACACGATGTCGGTCCCCGGCACCTGCACCACGAGGTTGTCGGCCTGCTGACCTCGGGTCGGTACGGCCACGGCCGTCTGGCCCAGCCACGCCGGGTCGGTGACGGCGTGACTCACCGCCCGTGTCTCCAGCTCGTCGTACTCGGCCGCGAACTCGGGAAGGAGCCGGGCGTACCCGGCCCGGTTCGGTGGGAGGTCGAGGTTGAGTGACGCGGTGGCCGATCCGTACACCCCGGCCATGGTGAACTCGCGGCTCCCGCCCACGTACTCGACATGGCTGGAGGTGACCACCAGGCGTCGCACCCGTTTCGGTTCCAGCGCCCGGCTCAGCGCGGCCGCAGCCGACGGGGCGGGCTGCGCGTCGATCACCGTCACCGACCCGTCACCGTCGATCACCACACCACTGTTGGGCCGGCCGTGGTCGGGTCGGTCGGCCAACCAGACCGAGACATCGGGGGCCAGCTCCACCAGCTGGTACACGCTCGGTCAGAGCTCCATGGTCATGTGGGCCGACAGATCCCCGATCAGGTCCATCAGCGAGTAGTCCCGCTCGCAGAAGCGCCATTGGCCGGCCACCCGCTCGAAGCGGTCGTGGTAGCGGCCGGCCACGATGGGCTGGATCGGCTGAGCGCCCACCTGTTGGAACACGGTGTAGTACGAGCGGGCGGCGGCCCGATCGGCGTCTTCGTCGATCTCGATGATGGGGTTGGTGACCACGTGCTTGGTGCGGGGCGTCCCGTCGTCGTAGCGCACCACGTACTGCTCCCACACGGCGAGGATGCCGGCGGCGTCGAGGCGGGCCGCCCCCGGCGTGGGATCCACGATGATCTCGGCGTGCGCGAACAGCTGAGAAGCCCCCACGAAGTCCCCGCCGTCCATCAGCTCGGCGTAGCGAAACAGCAGGTTGGCGATCTCGACGGCGCTGGTGCTCATGGCCGACACCCTAGAAGGCGGCCACCGTGGGACACACTGGTCATCCCATGATCACCCGTTGGCGGCGCCTGCGCGCCAGCCGCCCCTTCCGCTTCCTCGTCGAGTTCATCGACCAGTGGCAGGGCGATCGGTGTGGGGGGCTGGCGGCCGAGATCGCCTTCTGGGGGCTGTTGGGGGTATTCCCGACCATGCTGGTGATGACCTCGGCCTTCGGCTGGTTCGGGTCGTGGTTGGGCCCGAGCAGTGCCCGCGACGCCGAGCGGTGGATCGTGGATCGTTCCGTCGACCTGTTCGGTGCCGACAGCGAGCTTCCCGCGGTGATCGGTGATCTGTTCGCCCAACCCAGCCCGGGGGTGCTCACCGTGGGCATCCTGGTCACGCTGTACAGCGGCTCGAGGGGCTTCGCCGCCGTCGTACGGGCCGTGGACGTGGCCTATGACCATCCACACCGACGAGGCTGGCTGGGGTCGCGTTCGGTCGGGTTGGCCCTGACCGTGGGCAGCATCCTCGTGGGGTCGGTGGTTGTCGTGCTGCTGGTGCTGGGGCCGCTGCTGGGCGACGGTAGCGAGGTGGCCGACGCCGTGGGCGCCGGCGCCGGGCTGGCCACCATGTGGAACCTGCTGCGCTGGCCCATCGCGCTGTTGTTGTTCCTGGCCTGGGCCGCCACCATCTACCACGTCGCCCCCAATCTGCGGACGCCGTGGCGGTGGGATCTGCCCGGTGCAGCCGTGGCCATGACGCTGTGGCTGATCTCCACGTGGGCCTTCGGGTTGTACCTCGATCTGGCCCGCGCCGGCACCAACGCGGTCTTCGGAATCCTCGGCGGAGCCATCTCGCTGGTGCTGTGGTTCTACGTCCTGGCCAACGGCTTGCTGGCCGGCGCCGAGGTGAACGCCATCCTCGCCCGCCACCACGACGTGGGCCAGCCCCGTCGCCAACCCACGGTTCGTGGGGTGGCCCGTCGGGTCAAGACCCTGGTCGACGAGCTCGATCTCGACGAGAACGAACCCACCATCGACCAGTAGGTTGGGCCGGTGACCGAATACCGAGCTCCTCTTCGCGACCTCCGGCACGCTCTCGCGTGCTTCGCCGATCTCGACGGCATGTCCGACTTCGCCGAGGGGGTGGACGTGGACACCACCATGGGATTCCTCGAGGAAGCGGGGCGATTCATGGTCGAGGTCCTGGCCCCGCTCAACCGTGTGGGCGACACCCAGGGCAGTGTGCGCAACGATGACGGCTCGGTCACCACACCCGACGGGTGGGTGGAGGCCTACCGGCAGTACGTCGAGGCCGGCTGGGGTGCCGTCTCGTTCGACGAGGCGTACGGCGGTGGCGGTTTCCCGCACACGGTGTCGTTGGCCATCCAGGAGATGATGACCAGCGCCAACATGGGTTTCTCGCTGTGCCCGCTGCTCACCCAGGGCGCCATCGAGATGCTCACCCACCACGGGTCCGAGGAGCAGAAGGAGACCTACCTGCCCAAGATGGTCACCGGCGAGTGGGCCGGCACCATGAATCTCACCGAGCCCGATGCGGGCTCCGACGTCGGTGCCCTGCGAACCCGCGCCGTGCCGGTGGGCGATGGCACCTATCGCATCAGCGGTACCAAGATCTTCATCACCTACGGCGACCACGACCTCAGCGACAACATCATCCACCTGGTGCTGGCCCGCACGCCCGACGCCCCGCCCGGCACCAAGGGCATCTCCTGCTTCATCGTGCCCAAGTTCGTGTTGGACGATGACGGTTCACCCGGGGTCCGCAACGATGTGGCGTGCGTCAGCATCGAGCACAAGATCGGCATCCACGCCAGCCCCACCTGCGTGATGTCCTTCGGCGAGAACGACGGTGCGGTCGGCTACCTCATCGGCGAGGAGAACCAGGGCATGCGGTACATGTTCACCATGATGAACAACGCTCGGTTGTCGGTGGGCCTGTCCGGACTCTCGCTGGCCGAGCGGGCCCTCCAGCAATCACTGACCTACGCCGTCGAACGCACCCAGGGCCGAGCCATCGGCGCTCCGGCCGGCGCTTCCTCGCCCATCATCGACCATCCCGATGTCCGCCGCATGCTGATGAGCATGCGGTCCAAGGTCGACGCCATGCGGGCCCTGCTGTACCTCGATGCCGGGGCCGTCGATCGAGCCGATCGTCACCCCGAAGCCGATGTCCGGGTCCGCAACGACGAGCTGGCCCAGTTGCTGACCCCCATCTCCAAGGCATGGTGCACCGACCTCGGGGTGGAGTTGACGTCCACGGCCATCCAGATCCACGGCGGCATGGGCTATGTCGAGGAGACCGGTGTGGCGCAGTACTGGCGTGACTCGCGCATCACCCCGATCTACGAGGGCACCAACGGCATCCAGGCCATGGATCTGGTGATGCGCAAGCTGCCCATGGACGGGGGCCGGGTCATCACCCGCTTCCTCGACGACATGTCGGCCACCGTGGCCGAGCTGCGCCGCGCAGGAGGACCCGTCGATCCACTGGCCGACCCGCTCGAGGCGGCGGTGGCCGTCCTGGCCGAGACCACCGGGTGGCTGGCCGAGAACGGCATGGGTGATCCCGCCGCCGCCCTGGCCGGAGCCACGCCCTACCTCGAGATGATGGGCCTGGTCACCGGTGGTTGGTTGTCGGCCCGATCGGCGCTGGCTGCGCACCGCGCCCTCGAAGCCGGTACCGACGACCAGGACTTCTACCGGGCCAAGATCGCCTCTGCGTCGTACTTCTGCACCCAGGAGCTTCCCCGGGCCCACGGCCTGCGCGCCGCGGTCACCGCCGGCGCCGAGGCGCTGTTCGCCCTCACTCCCAGCCAGCTCGGGAGCTGAGCCGATGATGCGATGGAATCCAGTAGCCGGGCAGCGGGTTCCTGCCGTGCTCTCATGATCGACCTGCTCGCCTCCATCCCCAGCCCCGGTCAGGAATCCATCGAGCTGGGGCCCCTCACCCTGCGGGCCTACGGCCTCATGATCGCCCTCGGCGTGGTGGCCGCGGTGTGGCTGGGGCAGCGGCGCTGGCGTGCCCGCGGTGGCGATCCCGACGATGTCACCACGTTGGCGATGTGGGCGGTGCCGGCCGGGCTCATCGGGGCTCGGCTGTACCACGTGATCACCGATTGGCGGTCGTTCGAGGGTCGGTGGGAGGACGCCATCAAGATCTGGCAGGGGGGCCTCGGCATTCCCGGCGGCATGTTGGCCGGCGTGTTGATGGCCACCTGGGTCATCCGGCGCAAGGGCTGGTCCACGCCCGACATGTACGACGCCCTCGTCCCCTCGCTGCCTCTGGCCCAGGCCATCGGCCGCTGGGGCAACTGGTTCAATCAGGAGCTCTACGGCAAGCCCACCGATCTGCCTTGGGGCCTCGAGATCGATCCCGAGATCGTCAACGAGCGCACGCCGCAGTACGTGGGCGAGACCACCTTCCACCCGACGTTCCTCTACGAGAGCCTGTGGAACTTCGCGCTGGTGGGCGTGCTGTTGCTGATCGATCGGCGGCGGGTTCTCAAGCCCGGTCGGCTCATCGCGGTGTACGTCCTGGGCTACGGCATCGGCCGCCTGTGGATCGAGCTCATCCGCATCGACAAGGCCAGCCTGGTGCTGGGCGTGCGGGTCAATGTCTGGGTGAGCCTGGTGGCCATTCTCGGGGGTCTCGTGGCCATCCTGTGGGGTGGTCTCCGTGCCGACGCCGACGCCGACGCCGACGCCGCCGCCGGCCGGACCGATGACGGCGGTGAAGCCGATGATGACCGTGAAGCCGATGACTCGGCCGCCGACGGGGAGGCCGCCGACGGCTCGGCCGAGGGCGCGTCGACCTGAATCCGATCAGCCGCCGGTGAGCTGGTGGAGGTGGCCCCGGCCCTCGGCGGTGAGCATCAGTCGCTGGAGGGGGTGGGCCGGACCCAGGCGACTGTCCGGCGTGGTGGGCGGCAACGAGAGCAGCTGGTGCACGTCGAACCCGATCGAATAGGTCACCAGCCGGCTGAACAGGTGGGGGTGCGCGAACAGCTCGGGATAGGCGGCCTCCAGCCGGCGAGGGAGTGCCCGGTACAGACTGTCGGTCGTCAGCGCCTCGTAGTCGGCGGCCACGTGCAGCTTCGGGAAGCACACGAAGCGCAGCAGGACATCCAGGTCCAGATCACGTGGCGCGGGTCGGGCCCACTCGAAGTCCAGGATGGCCTGGATCGATCCGTCGTGGTACAGCAGGTTCTCGAAGGTCAGATCGCCGTGCACCAACGTGGTGGGCACCCGGTCCACGAAGTGGGGCGCCGCCTCCTCGACCATCCCGGCGAGGTGCACGATCAGCGACTTGGGGACGTGATCGAGCTGGTAGGCCCGGGTCAGCTGCTCCCGCAGTCCGGCCAACGGATCGTCGGCGCTGAAGTCCACCAGCTGGGGGGCCGCGCTGGACACGGAGAGATCGCCGATCTCGGTCTGGTGCAGCAGTCGCAGCCGCCCGGCCAGGTCCGTGGCCAGCTCGGCGCGCTCGGCGTCGGAGATCCGAGGCCACACGCGGCTCAGCGCCACGCCAGGCAGACGCCGCGTCGCCATCCACTCCCAGCCGTCGGTATTGCCCGAGTCGATGATCTCGGGGTATCCGATGGCGTCGGGCAGCCGCTCTGCGATGGCCACCTCGTCGGTCAGTCGACCGTCGGCCCGGCGGTTGACGCGAAGAACGAGCTCGCCGCTGGTCCAGACCTCGTTGGTCACACTCGGCAGTCGGTAGAGGGGTTCGCTCGACGCGACACCGAGGTGATCGGTGATCGATCGGGCCCGGATCTCGGCCAGCCGGTCGACGGGGAGTCCGTCCATCACTCGCACGCCGCTCCATCGGCCGCGAACCGGGGGCACTGAAGGACGCCGGGCGACACCCTCGCTACAGGTGGCCGAGCACGGCATCGGACAGCACCGGCCAGTGCTCGATGGCCCACGGGCCGAAGGGTCGGTCGGTGAGTGCGATCAGCGACACCGATCGGCTGGGGTCGTGCCACACGAACGTGCCGGTCTGGCCGAAGTGGCCCCAGGTGGTGGGGTGGTTCCCGGCGCCGGTCCAATGAGGGGCCTTGTGGCCCCGGATCTCGGGGCCCTGACCCCAGGGGTTGGGGGTCTGTCGGCCATAGCCAGGGAGAACACCGGACAGGTCCGGCCGGTGGGCCGTGGTGAAGCGGGCGATGGCGTCGTCCGACAGCAAGCGGCCGGTCGTGATGGCCGACACGAACCGGGTCAGATCCCGCACCGACGATGAAGCGCCGGCCGCCGGTGAGCCGGCGACGGTGGTGCGCGTCAGCTCCAGCGGCTGGAGCACCGCCTCGTCGACGTACTCGGCGAAGGAGAAGCCGGCGCCGAGGGCCACGCGCTCGGCGAGCACCTCGTAGCCGGTGTTCGAGTAGATCCGGCGCCGCCCCGGTGCGGTGACGGGGTGCCGGGAGTCGGGTCCCAGGCCCGAGCAGTGGGCCAACAGATCGGCTCCGGTGGCCCCGGCCACGTGCTCGATCGGGAGGGCGAGGTCGACCGTTCCCTCGTCGTGGGCCACCTGCACGGCCGCCGCCGTCACCAGCTTGGTCACCGATGCCAGGGCGAACACGTGGTCGGGGTCACCCACGAAGTGCCACTCCCCGGCCCGGTCGATCAGCGCGCCGGCGCCGTGGTCGACGGGCCAGGAGGTGAGGAGGTCGAGTGGAGGCACTGCTCCGGCACGGTACCGGGTCGGGTGGTGCGGGTACGGTGGCCCGGTGGCTGAGCGCGTCCGGACGGTGAAGCGGGTCGACCGTGCGTTCGCTTTCATCGACCTCTCGGGCTTCACCGCCTTCACCGATACCCGTGGTGATGCCGAGGCAGTGGCCGTTCTGGCCCGGTTCCGCGCATTGGTACGAGAGGTGGCGGCGTCGCGCGCCGTGCGGGTGTCCAAATGGTTGGGCGACGGGGCCATGCTGGTGGCCATCGATCTGCCCACCTTGATCGAGACGGTCACCGACATCGTCACCGAGGCGCCCGAGTGGCGCATCGAATTGCCGCTGCGGGCCGGGGTGGCCCACGGAGCGGTCATCTTGATGGAGGGCGACGACCACATCGGCGGAGCCGTCAATCTGGCCGCCCGCCTGTGCGACGAGGCCCAGCCCAACGAGGTGCTGGCCCCGTCGGCGGTCACCGGTGAGCCACTGCCGGCCAACACCACCGCGCGCGTGGTGGGCCATCGCAAGGTGCGCGGGATCACCACACCGATCGAGCTGGTGTTGCTCGAGGCGGCGTGAACGACACGCCCTTCGCCCTCGCCGTGGCCGAGGTTCTGGACGGGCTCGGGCCGGGCGATGTGATGACCTACGGCGAGGTGGCCGCCGAAGCAGGATTCCCCGGCGCGGCGCGTGCGGTGGGCACCTTCCTGCGCACCACCAGCGGTCATCCCTGGTGGCGAATCATTGCCGCATCGGGACGATTGGCCCCCGGGCACGAGCAGGACCAGGCCCGTCGGCTGCGAGCCGAGGGGATCATGGTGGACAACGGCAGGGTTCGCCCGGATGCCGAACCGCACCGCCGCTCGGCTCGACACCGCTATCGTTGACGCGGGCTTGTAGCACCTCCGCGCTCGCCCCTTCCACCGAACCAGAGAACATGACCATCACATTTCGCGACCTGGGCGTATCCGACCCTGTCGCCCAAGTGCTCCTCGATCGGGGCATCGAATCCCCGTTTCCCATCCAGGAGCTGGCGCTCCCCGACGCTCTCGCCGGTCGCGATGTCTGCGGGAAGGCCAAGACCGGGTCGGGCAAGACCCTGGCTTTCGGCATCCCGGTGCTCGAGCGAATGACCAGGGCCCGGCCGAGGACCCCCACGGGTCTCGTGCTCGTCCCCACCCGCGAACTGGCCAACCAGGTGTGCGACGAGCTGACACCGCTGGGATCCGCGGTCGACCGTACGGTCAGCGCCATCTACGGCGGGGCCGACATCGACAAGCAGATACGCAAGCTGGGCAAGGGCGTCGACCTGGTCGTCGCCACCCCCGGACGCATGATCGACCTCGTCGAGCGCAAGGAGATCTCCCTGGCCGAGGTGGCGCACGTGGTGGTCGATGAGGCCGACCGGATGGCCGACATGGGATTCCTTCCGCAGGTCGAATGGCTGTTGCGCCACATCGAGCGTGAACACCAGACCCTGCTCTTCTCGGCCACGCTCGACGGCGTGGTCAACACGCTCATCAAGCGCTATCAGACCGACCCGGCGATGTGTGAGGTCGAGTCCAAGGAAATCACCGTTGCCGAGATGGTGCATCGGTTCATCGCGGTGCACGAGATGGACAAGGCCAAGGTGGCCGGGGCCATCAGCGCCGGCGCCAACCGGGCCATCATGTTCTGTCGCACCAAGTGGATGTGCGACAAGCTGGCCGGTGAGCTCCAGAAGCTGGGCATCGAAGCGGCCGCCATCCACGGTGACCTGCGCCAGAGCAACCGGGAACGGGCCCTCGCCGACTTCGCCGCCGGCAACCTGCACGTGCTCGTGGCCACCGACGTGGCCGCACGCGGCATCCACGTCGACGAGGTCGACCTCGTGCTCCACTACGACCCGCCCCAGGACCAGAAGGCCTATCTCCACCGGTCGGGGCGCACCGCCCGGGCCGGAGCCGGAGGGCTGGTGGTCACTCTCGTGATCTACAAGGAAGAGCTCGAGGTCCGGCGGTTGCAGAAGCGGCTGAAGATCGAGCAACCCATCGTCGAGATGTTCAGCAACGACGAACGACTCCGAGACCTGACGTCCTTCGACCCGAGCGAAGCGGCCTGATCACCGCCTGATCGCCGAGGCGGGGAACCAGCCCACGCAAAACGATCGTCTCACCTCCTGATCGCCATCGGGAGGAACATCATGAATCGTCGACTGGTCGGTGCCGTGCTGGCCCTCACCGTCCTGGCCGCGGCCTGCACGTCGGAAGACGATGCGGCGACGTCGGGATCCGGCGTCTCGGTCACCGAGGCGTCAGCGGACCGCTCGACCGGAGGCGGCGGGACCGATGCGAGCACGAGCGGTGACGGCTCCGCTGATGGCGGAACCGCAGCTCCGGTACCCGAGACCGAGGCCGACCGGACCGCCCCCGGGGCGGCTGCGGAAATCGCGGCCGGGGACGAGTCGGCACCCGAGGGGCTGAGCCGCCCGGTCGAGCAGCTGGCCCTGAACGCGGGTTGGGTGGACGACAACGAGCAGTTCGCCGACTATCTCGACTTCCTGGACGGGACGGCCATCGAGGGCGTCACCCTGGTGGATGTGGCCGGCCGGGAGGTGATCCGTGTCGTGGACCGCGGCGGTCGACCGATCGCCGGTGTCGAAGTGGAGCTGCTCGTCGGCGACGACGTGGTGCACGAGGCCCGGACCCACGCCGACGGTCGGGTCTTCGCCTTTCCGATCGATGGAGAAGAAGCCGTGGCCCAGCAGCGCCGCGAGCCGGTGTACCGGGCCCGAGTGCGCTCTGGCGGCGAGACCACGGAGTTCGACCTGGCCGCCGACACCGACGCCCACGAGCTCACCCTCGACCGCGACCGCACGCCGACCACGGCCCTCGATGTGCTGTTCCTGATCGATGCCACCGGGTCGATGAGTGACGAGATCGACCAACTGAAGACCAACATGGCCACGGTGGCCACCGAGATCGCCGCCGACCAGGGCCAACGG
>JAOUEE010000275.1 GCA_029858875.1 Acidimicrobiia bacterium | reverse complement strand
GTACCCCGCCCCCACCCCGACCGAAATTGCGTGGGTTCGTGACAACCATTGGCACGAACCGACGCCAGATGGGACAGGGAGCGGGGTGAACCGGATCCGCTCGGTGGGCTGGGCCATGATGACCCCCGTGTGTCGCCATCGGGACCCATTGCGGTGAGGGGGGTGACCTCCCTCCGAGGAGCCGTCGTGTTCCTGACCCGGGTGCCGGTCGGCCTCGGCGCCGCACCCCTGCCGCTGTCCACCGCGGTGCCGTGGTTCCCGGTGGTCGGAGCGGGCATCGGGGCGGCCGTGGCCGGTATCTACGCCGGCGCGGAGTGGGGCCTCCCTCCGGTGCCGGCTGCGGCTCTGGCCGTGGCCTTCGGACTGGTCCTCACCGGCGCCTTCCATCTCGACGGCCTGGCCGATGTGGCCGATGCCGTGGCCGGTGGATCCACACGGGAACGTCGGCTCGAGATCCTCGACGACTCACGGCTGGGCACGTTCGGCACCGCGGCCGTGGCCCTGCAACTGATGATCCAGGCCACGGCCATCGCCGCGCTGGCGCCGGCCGACGCCCTGTCGGCACTGGTCGCGGCCCACGCACTGGGCCGGGGCGGGGCGATCGCCGTGATGGGCCTCGGCCGCCCGGCCAAGGAACATGGCCTCGGTGTCGACTACCTGGCCGATCTCACGACACGCCAGGTGGTCGTCGGCGTGACCCTGGGTGTGGCCAGCACCTCCCTGCTCGGTTGGGCCGGACTGTCGGCGATCGGTGCCGCCATGATGGTCATCGCCACCGTCATGGTCATCGCCGATCGGGCCTTCGGCGGTATCAGCGGAGATGTGCTGGGCGCTAGCGAGCAACTCACCGAGACCGCCGTGTTGCTGGTGGCGGTGGCTGCGGTCTGATGATCGCCCGCCACCGACCGCCCCACCACAGGGGCATCGGCGCGACGGGCCGGGCCCGCCGAGGGACCGCTACGCTCCATCGATCCAGCCACCGCCGAGGGAGTTCCATGAAGAGCGCCGTCTGTGACCTGTTCGAGGTCGAGTTCCCGATCCTCGCCTTCAGCCACTGTCGTGATGTGGTGGCCGCAGTCAGCAAGGCCGGCGGCCTGGGCGTGCTCGGCGCGGTCGCGCACAGCGACCAGCAGCTCGAGATCGACCTCCAGTGGATCGAGGAGGAGGTGGGCGAGCGGCCCTACGGCGTGGATCTCATCATCCCGGCCAAGTACGAGGGCGACGGCGACGGCGGCCTGGACATGAGCGACATCGCCGACCTCATCCCGGCCCAGCACCGGGACTTCGTCGACGACATCCTCGCCCGCTACGACGTTCCCGAACTGCCCGACGACGTTCCGGTCCGGGGGCCGTACGTCGGCACCGGCGACGCCCCGTTCTCGGCCAATCGGGCCGCCACGCAGCTGGAGATCGTGCTGGCCCACGGACCGGCGCTGGTGGCCAACGCTCTCGGCCCACCGCCACCGGACATGATCGCCGCCGTGCACGGGGCCGGGCGCAAGGTGGCCGCTCTCGCCGGACGGCCGGTGCATGCCGAGCGCCACATCACCGCCGGGGCCGATCTGATCGTTGCCCAGGGATCCGAGGCCGGCGGCCATACCGGCGAGATCGGCTCGATGGTGGTGATCCCCGAGATCGTCGACGCGGCCGGCGATGTCCCGGTGCTGGGTGCCGGTGGCATCGGGCGGGGTCGGCAGATGGCGGCGGCCATGGCCCTCGGCGCCGAGGGAGTGTGGTGTGGCTCGGTCTGGCTCACCACCGACGAGGCCGAGACCCATCCGGTGGTGAAGCAGAAGATGCTCCACGCCACGTCGGCCGACACCATCCGCTCTCGCTCGCTCACCGGCAAGCCGGCCCGCCAGCTCAAGTCGGCATGGACCATGGAATGGGATCGCGACGACACCCCGGCCCCACTCGGCATGCCCCTCCAACCGATCCTCACCGCCGAAGCCCAGGCCCGCATCAACCGGGCCGCCCACGACACCGAATCTGGCGCCGGAAAGTTGGCCAACTACTTCGTCGGACAGGTGGTGGGCACCATGAACCGCTCGAAACCGGCCGCGCAGGTGGTGTACGACATGATCGATGAGTTCATCGACGCCACCCAGGCTCTGGCCGCCCGTCTGGAGGACTGACCCAGTGCGTGCTCGCTCGCTCATCGCCGTCGTCGGCCTGGTCGCTGCTGCGTGTGGCAGCGACGCCACCACCGAAGGCCCCGCGTCGTCCACCACGACGGCCCCATCGGCCACCACCACCAGCACGTTCGCAACCACGACAACCGTCGTGGCGAGCTCCACGACGTTGCCGTCCACCGACGATGTCCCCGCGGTGACCGCGCCGTCCATCGATGAGCTGATCACCCAGGACGTCGTCCGCAACATCGCTCACGCCGGCGGCGACCAGGACGCACCCCACTCCACGCCGTTCGCCTTCGCCGAGGCGGTCGAGGCAGGCGCCGATGTGCTGGAGATGGATGTGCAGCTCACCAGCGACGGCGTGCTGGTGGTCCAACACGACGACACCGTTGACAAGACCACCGAGGCCTCGGGCCCGGTGTCGGCCCTGACCTACGACGAGCTCCAGGCCCTCGACAACGCCTACTGGTGGTATGCCGCCTGCTGGCCCTGCCAGGACACCCGGGATCAGGTTCCGGTGGAGGACTTCATCCATCGAGGCATCCGAACCGGCGGGGTCACCGCACCCGAGGGGTACTCGGCCGACGACTTCAAAGTCCCCACGTTCCGCGAGATCGCCACCCGCTTCCCCGACCTGCCCCTCGACATCGAGATCAAGGGCGAGGAAGCCGCGGCCACCGCCACCGCAGAGGCCCTGGCCACCGAGATCGCCGACCTGGATCGCACCGACTCGGTCGTGGTCGTCTCGTTCGACGACGCGGTGGTCGACACCTTCCACCAACTGGCGCCCGACGTCGAGGTCAGCCCCGGCCTCGATCGGCTCACAACCTGGTTCCTCGAGGGCACTCCGCTGGAGGACCACTTCCGCATCATCCAGGTGCCGCCCTTCCAGTCCGGCATCGCGGTGATCAACGTCGACTCGGTCACCCGGGCCCACGATGAGGGCCTCACGGTCTGGGGTTGGGCCGACGACGCCAGCACCCAGGAGAACGAGGCCTTCTACCGCGAGATGATCGACCTCGGCATCGACGGGTTCATCGCCGGGCGCCCTGGCGCCATGGAAGCGGCCCGCTCCTGACGTGTCGCGTCGGTCAGGTCCAACCCGACCCGGCGCCCTTGGTCATCCCGAACGGCCCGGTGGGCCACCGGAAGCAATCGACCAGGAGTTGGTCGACCTCTTCCCTGGTGGCGACCCCCTCGGCCACCACCTTCTGGGCTTCGCTCACCATGGCGAAGTACACCCGGTTGGCCACGTAGCCCCAATGGTGATCGGTGTCGTTCACCACGATCGGGTTCTTCCCTGCCTGCTCGGCCAGTCGCACCACGGTGGCCACGGTCTTGGCCGACGTCGCCGGAGCCCGGACGATCTCGGCCATCTTCATCACCGGTGCCGGCGAGGCCCAGTGCCAACCGATCACGCGATCGGGACGGTCGGTGGCCGCGGCCATGGCCTGCACCGGGAAGCCACTGGAGTTGGAGGCGAAGATCGTGCGGTCGGGGCATCGACCGTCGAGGTCCCGCCAGAAGCCGATCTTCAGGGCCAGTTGCTCCGGGATCGCCTCGATGACGAGGTCGCACTCGCAGACCGGGTCCAGATCGTCGGTGAACGTCAGTCGGTCCAGGGCCGCGACGGCCTCGTCGGGCGTGAGCTTGCCTCGCTCCACCGCGCCGCGGACGCCGAAACGGCCGCGGTCGACCGCTTCTCGCGCCGCCTCCAACTGGTCGACCACGATGTCCTGGCACACCACGGTGTGGCCGGCGACGGCCATCACCTGGGCGATGCCCGACCCCATGACTCCGGCCCCCACGACACCGATCGTCTCCATGTCCAACTCCCTCGTCGTCGCCCGATCGTAGAGCCCGTGACGCGTCGATGGCCGACCGGGTGCACAACACCCAGCCGGCCATCGACAGTCGTCGGTGAGCTCTGGCTACTCGGGGATGAACGGCACCTCGAAGCTGCCGTCGACGATGCCCAGTCGGCGTTGCTCCACCAGGTCCAGCGCCTCGGCGCTGATCTGGTCCTCGAGAGCCGGGTTGATGGCGATGATGAGCCCATCCTCGGCCACGCCCACCGAGTAGAACTTCGCCGGGGTGAAGCTCCCGGCGTTGATGTCCTCGATCATGGGACGCAGCACCTCGGCCGTGTCCCACACCATCGAGGCCACCACGTTCTCGGGAGCGATGGAGGACATGTCCCCCACGTAACCGGTCGCGTACAGGCCCTGCTCGGCAGCCAGCTCGATCTGGCCCAGCACGGGCCCTTCACCACAGGCGCCGAACACGTCGGCCCCCTCGTCGGCCGCCGCGCTGGCGGCTTCCTTGGCGATGGCCACGTCCACCCAGTCTCCGGTGTAGGTGGTCACGCCCCGCGCGTCGGGGTTGACCTCCTGGGCGCCCAGGTAGAAGGCCTCGATGAGCGAGTGACAGGCCGGGATGTCGAAGCCACCGGCACCACCGAGCACGCCGGACTCGCTGAGATCACCGGCGATGATGCCCATGAGGTAGTAGGCCTCGTGGAAGGGCTGCTCGTAGTCGGCCACGTTGCCCTCGGCCGCGTCGATGCCGCCGCCCCAGGCGAAGGCGGTGTCCGGGAAGTCGGCGCCGACGGCCTTGGCCGTCTCGCCGTACCCGAACGAGTGGGCCACGACCAGGTCGAAGCCATCGTCGGCGTAGCCCCGAATGGCTCGCTCGGCATCACCCTCGGGTACCAGCTCGGTGAAGGCCACCTCGCTGACGAGGCCCTCGTCCTGGAGGGCCAGTGCGCCTTCGTACATCTGCTGGTTCCACGACAGGTCGTTGATCTCGCCGGGCAGCACCAGCGCCACCCGTACACCCTCACCCGTCGCGGTGTCGGTCGCGGTGTCGGTGGCCTCGTCGGTGCCGGCGTCGGCCGCCTCGTC
>JAOUEE010000274.1 GCA_029858875.1 Acidimicrobiia bacterium | reverse complement strand
GTCGATGTCGGGGCGAGCCGGCGCGGCGGCGGCTCCCGCCCCGCCGCCTCGCCCGGCGTCGCTGTTTGCTCAACTCCGCGTGACCACTGTCGATGCTTCAACAGACGCCGACGGTGTGTTCGCCCGACAGGAGCAGTATGGGAACGATCTCGATCCGGACCAAGATCCTTCTTGCGCTGGCTCTTCCCCTGTTGACCGCGGTTGTCCTGCTGGGATGGGGCGCCAGTCGCTACCTGGACAGCCCCGATTCGGAGGCGCGGACATTCCTGCTCATGGGCTCCGGGGTCATGATCGGCGTGAGCGTCCTGGCCGCTGCGCTGGCCTGGGGGGCCATCCGCCCGCTCCAGCATCTGGCCACCGATGCCCAGGCCGTGGTCGACGTCCGACTTCCGGCACTTCTCGAACGGATGCGTTCGGCCGACGGATCGCACGATCTCCGCCTGGCCCGGCTGGAGGTGTCCAGCCGAGACGAGATCGGTCAGCTGGCCAACTCGTTCAACATGGTCCAGGAGGCCACCGTCGGCGTCGCCATCGACCAGGCGGCGCTCCTGCGCAGCGGCATCGGTGATCTGTTCGTCGAGCTGTCCAAGCGCAACCAGGACCTGATCCGCCGCCAGATCGCCTTCATCGACGAGCTCGAGGCCAACGAGGAGGACCCCGACCAACTCGAGGCGCTCTTCCACCTCGACCATCTGGCCACACGCATGCAGCGCAACGCCGAGAGCTTGCTGGTCCTGGCCGGTCACGAAACGCAACGCCCCGCCGGCGGGCCGATCGACATCGGCGACGTGATTCGCGTCGCCCAGGGCGAGGTGCAGGGTTTCGCCCGGGTGGCCACCGGAGCCATGGTGACGGCATCGGTCGACAGCAGTGTGGCCGTCGACCTGGCCCATCTCCTGGCGGAGCTCATCGAGAACGCCGCCATGTACTCACCGGCCGAGACGCCCGTCATGATCACGAGCGAGACCGATGGGACCGCTTTGGCGATCAGTATCGTCGATTCCGGGCCAGGGCTCGATCCGGCGCGCCTGCGGGCAGCGAACGAACTGCTCGCCAACCCACCACTGTTGGGCCTGACGGGCGCCACCGACCTGGGCTGGAATCTCGTGAGCCGCCTGGCCGATCGGCATGACATCCATGTGGAGTTGCGGCCCGCCGGCACGAACGGTCTCCAGGCCATCGTGGCCCTCCCGACGGCCCTGCTCCACGGTGCTCTCAGCAGCGCAACGACGCCGACGGAGATGCCCCGCTCACTCCTGTTCCCCGGTGACGAGCAAGCGCCGACGCCCGAACCGGTCGAGGACGACCACGACCTGGAGCCCGACGCCGTCGCTCTGGACACCGACGACGCCATGTCGCCGGCGGCGCCATCGGAGACACCGCTCTCACCGGTGGTCGACACCGTCGACGCCCAACCCCTGCCCACCCGTACGCCACTCACCACCGCCGAGTCCGAGCAGGTGGATCCGGCCGCGCCGACAGTCGAACCGGCGGAGCCTCCAGGGCCGGCGACGGGGGACACCGCCATCGGAGAATCGACCACCCCGGAGACGGTCCCGGCCGAGGCATCTCCGCTCCCCGCCCGCACCCCTCTCGACGAGCCGATCGAGGACACGACCCCCGCCGCCGCGACGGACATGACGAGCGATCTCTTCGCCGACCCCGACCCCTTCGCACCCGCCGTGCACACCCCGGTCCCGTCGACCTCGGACCGGACACCTCCGTTCGGGTCGCTGGGAACCGAGCCCCACGAAACGGGCGCCTCAGCCCATGTCGCCGCAACCAGCGCCTACCTCGAACGCCTCGATGCCGACCCGGACATCGACGACCCGACCGGCGTTCCCGAACAACCCGGCGCCGCTTCCGGCGACGATCCCGACTCCGCCCACGAGGCACCGACCGCCGAGAGCACGACGACGGCAGCCGGTCTGGTGCGCCGGCCCCTGCGCTCAGGGCCCCAGCCCGAGCAGCGGGTGGACGACACCACCTCACCCGAAGCGATCCGCGAGATGCTGTCCCGCTACCGAACCGGCCTCGACAAGGGCCGAACCACCGGAACAGACGTGGCCGAGGAGAACGAGTGATGTCCAATCTCAGCGAGTCCGCCAAGCACGTGTCGTGGTTGGTGGACAACTTCGTGGCTGGGCAACCCTCGGCCCACGAGGCCATCGTCGTCTCCGTCGACGGTCTGCCAGTGGCGGTCTCCCACGGCATCGACCGCGACGCCGCCGACCGATTCGCCGCCGTGTCATCGGGTCTGATCGGACTGGCCCACGGGGCCTCGGAGCGCTTCCAGGGTGGCCACGTCCACGAGGTCATCGTGGAGATGGAGCGGGCCTTCGTACTGGTCACCGGCATTCCCGACGGCTCGAGTCTGGCCGTGGTGGCCGCCGGCGACGCCGACATCGGCACCCTCGGGTACGAGATGGCCATGCTGGCCGAGCAGATCGGCACCTACCTCACCCCTGAGCTCCGAACCGAACTCCAATACGCACTCCCACGATGACTCTCAACGATCCCACCACCGACGCGCTCCACAGCCGCTCTCTGCGGGTTCGCCCGTATGCCCTCACGGGCGGGCGGACTCGCTCGTCCACCGACCTCCCGCTGGAGACGATCGTCCGCACCACGGCCCATGGTGCGAGTCAGCTCGGTCGGCTGACCCACGAGCGTCGCCGGATTGCCGACATGGGCCGCGAGCCACTCGCCATCGCCGAGATCAGCGCCCACCTGCACGTGCCCCTCGGGGTGGCGCGGGTGCTGGTCGGTGACATGGTCACCGACGGTCTCCTGATGACGGCTCAGGCTCCGCAGACGTCACCGGATGCCCGACCCGACGTCTCGCTCCTGGAAAGGGTCCTCCATGGTCTTCAGTCGCTCTGACACGAGCAGCGCTGGGAGGGTCGTCGAGGACGGCAAGGTCCCGATCCCCGTCAAGATGATCGTCGCCGGCGGCTTCGCCGTGGGCAAGACCACCTTCGTGACCTCACTGTCGGAGATCGAGCCGCTCACCACCGAGGCCAACATGACCCAGGTCAGCGAGGGCATCGACGACACGGGGAGCGCCACCTCCAAACGGGGCACCACCGTGGCCATGGACTTCGGCCGGATCAGCCTCGGCGACGACCTCATCCTGTACCTCTTCGGCACACCTGGCCAGGAGCGCTTCCACTTCATGTGGGATGACCTCGTCCGTGGTGCGATCGGCGCCGTGGTCCTGGTGGACACCACCCGACTCCAGGACTGCTTTCCCGCGGTCGACTACTTCGAGCGCAGCGGCCTTCCCTTCGTGGTGGCCGTCAACACCTTCCACGGGCAACTGCACCATCGGCTGGAAGATGTCCGCGAGGCGCTGGCCGTACCCGGTCACGTCCCGATGGTGGTGACCGACGCCCGCAACCGCGAGGCGACCAAGGCCACGCTGCTCGAGCTGGTGCAGCACGCGCTGGCGCAATCACGCTGACCGTTCAACCGTGCGTCGGCGAGTGCCGGCCCGCGTCGCGGCCGGGGCGCCGGCCGTTCATCGTCGGGGCAGGGGAGTGGCACCACTAGCCTTCTCGGGATGCCCACGGTCGACCATGTCCGGGTGATCCTGATCCACTGGAATCAGCCGGCAGCCTGTCTCGAGACGATCGAGAACTTCCGTCATCAGGGTGTCCACGTGGTCTTCACCGTGGTGGACAACGACTCCGAGCCGGCCAAGCTGGCCGAGCTGCGCGCCGGGCTGCCGGCGGATGTGACGCTGCTCGAACAGGACGCCAACCTCGGGTTCGGCCCCGGATCCAATGCCGGGCTGTCCCACTGGCTCGAGCACGACCACAGCGAGTGGGCCGCGGTGGCACCTCACGATGCCCGGCCCGGCGACAAGGCGCTGGCCCGCATGGTCGACGGATTGGTCGACCAGCCCGATGTCGGGCTCGTCTCCGCCGATGTGGGTGACCATCGCACGCCGATCGTGCATCCCTACCTGGGCTCCATCGATGCCCCGCAGCAGCGGCTGGAGGGATTCGAGGAGGCCGACTACGCCCACGGCACCCTTCATCTGTTCCGACGGCCCTGCCTGCGCCAGATCGGGCTGTTCGACGAGCGCTACTTCGCGTACTGCGAGGAGGCCGATCTGGGCCTGCGAGCCAAGGCCGCCGGGTGGCGGGTGGGCATCATGCGCGGGGCCGAGGTCCGCAATCCACACGTGGGGACGCCCCATCCCACCATCGACTACCTCAAGGAGCGCAACACGTTGTTGCTGCTCAGCGTCCACTACGGCCCGGCGCAGGTGGCCTACCGCACCGGGGTGTTGCTCTGGCAGCTGGTGACGGGGGTCGTCGACCCGTCCCTCCGAGGTGACTACTTCTCCGCTCGGGCTCGTGTCCAGGCCTTGTTCGACGCGGCTCGGGGCCGATTCGGGCCACCGCCGATGTCGGTCACCGCTCACCGTGGATGAGGGAATCGTCGATGCCGGCCCTGACTGTCGCATCCCTCACCGCGAGCTGCGGTGGCGCTTCACCACCAGCGGCGGTCCGGGAGGCCAGCATGCCAACCGCTCCAACACCGCAGTGGAGCTCACGATCGATCTGGCTGCCGCCACCGGCATCGGTGACCAGGCCCGGCGCCTGCTCATGGAACGGCATGGCCCCGAGTTGCGGGTGTTCGTCGATGACACCCGATCTCAGCATCGCAATCGCGAGATCGCCCTCGAGCGGGCCGAAACGGCACTGCGCCAGGCCCGGGTCCGCCCCAAGGCGCGACGCAAGACCAAGCCGACACGCTCGTCGGTTCGACGTCGGGTCGACGCCAAACGGCGCCGATCCCAGACCAAACGCAACCGGCGGCGCCCCTCGGCCGACGACTGACGCGGGGCAACACCGCCAGCCCTGGTGCAGGCTCTAGATTGACCGCTGGCCCGTCGAATGACCCGCTGATGCCATGAGCAGCACACCGACCCCCTCGCAGACCGCCGACGTCGCGTCGAAGGCCGGCGTCTCCGGCTTCCCGCACTACCCCGCCCTCGACGGGGTCCGGGGCATCGCTGTGGCCG
This sequence comes from Acidimicrobiia bacterium, assembly GCA_029858875.1. Classification (GTDB taxonomy): domain Bacteria; phylum Actinomycetota; class Acidimicrobiia; order Acidimicrobiales; family SHLQ01; genus JAOUEE01. The sequence goes on along the minus strand of JAOUEE010000274.1, from coordinate 4 downwards.
CCGT
>JAOUEE010000273.1 GCA_029858875.1 Acidimicrobiia bacterium | reverse complement strand
CGCACCCGGTCGCTGGCCTTCGCCGGGATGGTGGCAGTGGCCCTGGCCACCGCCGGCGTGGTGCTCATCGTGTCGGCCGCCGGCGATGACGACACCGACCTGGCCGTACAGACCGTTGCCGCGGCCGAGGCACCGGCCACCCTGCCCCCACCCACCACGGCCCCGCCGGCCACCACGGCCGACCCCGACGCCACCACCCTGCCGCCGGGTCCGGCCGAACGGCCCACGGGAGATGTGGCACCCCTGGTGTGGGACGCGTATGTCAGCGCCGGCGCCGACGAGGGCGTGGCCCGCTGCCTCACCGACTACCTGTTCACCGAGCTCACCACCGAGGCGGACCTGATCGCCCTCGGCATCGCCACCCGCGAGCCCGCCGCAACCGACCTGGTGGCCGAAGCCGCAGTGGCCTGCGGCGTGCCCCCCGAAGTCAGCGAGGCCGTCGCCAACTCCTGACCGAAGCGGGGCCAGAGCCGGTCACCGGTGGCGGTACCGTGAGGTGATGCGTCGGCTGTGGATCGCTGTGGGTACGGCCGTGGCGTTGATGCTCGCGGGTTGCGGCAGCGAGGACGCCGGTGGCGCGGGAGCCCCGGTGACCAGTATCGCCGAGGGCGGCCCCACGGCCCCGCCGACGTCGGGCGATGTCGCCAGGACGACGATCCCCCTGGTGTCGGTCGATCCGACCGCAGCGGCCACCGGCAGCCAAGGCACCACCACCACCACCGAGGATCGCCCGTCGCGGCCCACCAGCGCGGCGGTGCCGGCCACCACTCTGCCCCCGCATCGGGTGCCCGGCGTCCGGGTGAGCGGCCGCGGGCGGCCGCAGTGGTTCTCGCCCGACGGATCCGCCGTGATCGTCGCCGACACCGACGACTCGGTCACCGGCGCCACCTGTGCAGTGGGCGAGCCTTCGGTGCTGTATCGCCAACCCCTCGGTCGGGCCGAGCGGACCCTGGCCATCCTCGGCCCTCGGCAACCGGCGGGCCAGCGGGCCCGCCGGGCCAACCGAACGGTCGGGCTGCTCGACAGCTGCGGGGGCCAGCTGACGGCGGTGTGGACGGGCGACGAAGCGGCCAACGGCTTCATCGCCGGGCTGACCGAGCATCCCTTCGCCCAGCCGATCGACCCGGCGGGCGTCTTCACGGTCACGCCGGACGGGACGGGGTTCATCGGCTCCTCGCTGGCCACCGACGACGCCGCCGCCGGCGTGGTACGCATCGATGCTGTGTCCGGCGCCGTCGACCCGCTCTTCCTGGGCGAGTACCTCCAGATCAATCAACGCAGTGACGGCAGCTACCTGGGGGTGACCTGGGCCGGAGAGGTTCGTTCGCTGGCCGCCGATGGCACGCTGATCGACGTGCGGGTCGGGGGTCCCATCGCCGTTTCCCCGGGCGGGGAGACCGCGGTGGTGTTCACCGACCAGGGCCTCGAGATCGATCGTCGGGGGCAGGACCCCGTTCGGGTGTCGGTCGCGGGTGCCGCAGACATCGACCAAGGCCCGTGGACCGCCGCCGTCCTCCCCGACGACCAGGGAGTGGTCTTCACCCGCCGATCAGGCGTGGATCAACCGGTCTTTCGGGCGACGCTGGACGGTGACCTCGTACAACTGCTGCCGGCCGATCAGTGGGGGGACCTGGTCGTGAGCGGCAGCGGAGCCCGTCTGGCCACCAGCCGCCCGGTGGAGGATCCCACGCAGCTGTTCGCCGAGGAGACCGTGGTCATCACGCTCTGAACGGCCGACCCCAGACCTCAGTCGTCGGTGGTGTCGTCTTCCTCGGCCAGGGCCGCTGATCCGGCCAGCATCGTGCCTTCGGCCTGCTCCACCTCGACCACATCGGCCACGCCGTCGCCGTCGGTGTCGACCTCGGTGACCCGGGTGACCTCGACCACGTCGGGGATGCCGTCACCATCGACGTCGGTGAGGACGGTCCGGGTGGTGTCCACCATGTCGGACAGCCCGTCGCCGTCGAGGTCGACCTCGATCACCTCGGTGGTGGTGAGGATGTCGGTCTCACCGTCGCCGTCGACATCGACCGCCTCGGTGATGACGGTGACGACCGCATCGGGCTTGCCGTCACCATCGAGATCGACCAGCTCCACCTCGATGTCGGCGTTCTCGCTCAGTTCGCCTTCTTCTTCACCCGGTTCGCTCACGTATCCCATGGCCGTCTCCTCGTTCGGTACCGGCAACCTAGCTGCCCGATGGCCACGCCGAGCCATCACGCCCGCCACGCGCCGCCGCTCCCGCGACGGCAACGCCCGGCGACCGATCGGGCGGCATCTCCGGGAAGGCAGTCCGGGAATGGGGGCGGGGTGGGGCCCGGCGCGCCAGTACGGTCGGTGGGATGGACGATTCTCGCCCCGCACCACTGCGACGACTGTGGCACTACGGCGGCCCGTACCGCCGCCGCACGGTCGTAGCCACCGTCTACTCGGTACTCAACAAGCTGTTCGACCTGGCGCCGCCGCTGCTGATCGGTTTGGCCGTCGACATCGTGGTCACCGAGGAAGGCAACAGTTGGATGGCCTCGCTGGGACCCGACAGCCAGCGGGGCCAGCTGGTCACGCTCGCCTTCATCTCCTTCGCCATCTGGGTACTCGAGTCGCTGTTCGAGTTCCTCTACCGAGTGGCATGGCGCAACCTGGCTCAGGACATCGAGCACGATCTGCGCCTCGACGCCTATCGCACCACCCAGCAGCTGGACCACCGCTGGTTCGAGAGCCGCAGCACGGGCGACCTGCTGGCCGCCCTCAACGACGACGTCAACCAGCTGGAGCGGTTCCTCGACATCGGCGCCAGCGAGCTGATCCAGGTCACCACCACCGTCATCACCATCAGTGCCGTCTTCTTCGTGCTGGCGCCCACGGTGGCCTGGTGGTCACTGCTGCCCATCCCCTTCATCCTGTGGGGGTCGATCTGGTTCCAGCGCAAGCTCGAGCCCCGCTACGCCGAGGTCCGCAACCAGGCCGGCTTCCTCAACGGACAGCTCACCAACAACCTGCTGGGCATCTCCACCATCAAGAGCTTCGTGGCCGAGGAGCGCGAGGTGGACCGCATCGCCGCCGAATCCGACAACTACCGCGAAGCCAATCGTCGAGCCATCACGCTCAGCTCGGCCTTCACCCCACTCATCCGCATGGCCATCCTGGTGGGCTTCACCGGCACCCTCATCTTCGGCGGCTTCCTCGCCATCGAGGGCACCAGCCTCAGCGTCGGGGCCTACAGCGTGATGGTGTACCTCACCCAACGGCTGCTGTGGCCCCTCACCCGGCTGGGCGAGACGTTCGACCAGTACCAGCGGGCGATGGCGTCGACCAACCGTGTGCTCGATCTGGTCGACACCGACACCGCCATCGTGTCGGGACCCGAACCCATCGTGGTGGCGCGCGGCGACGGTCACCTTCGGTTCGAAGGCGTGACCTTCGCCTACGACGAGGCCGGCCCGGTCATCGACGACCTCACCCTGGACATCCCACCGGGCGCCACCACCGCCATCGTGGGACCGACCGGCGGGGGAAAGTCCACACTCATCAAGCTGCTGCTGCGCTTCTACGACCCCGACGAGGGGCGCATCACCCTCGAAGGGTGGGACCTCCAGGACCTCGACCTGGGTTCGCTGCGGGCCGCCTCCGGGCTGGTCAGCCAGGACGTCTACCTGTTCCACGGCTCGGTGCGGGCCAACATCGCCTACGGCAAGCCCTACGCCACCGAGGACGAGATCGTGGCCGCGGCCAAGGTGGCCGAAGCCCACGACTTCGTGACGAGCCTGCCCGATGGCTACGACACCGTCGTCGGCGAGCGGGGCCAGAAGCTGTCGGGCGGTCAACGCCAGCGGGTGTCCATCGCGCGGGCCGTCTTGAAGGACCCGCCGATCCTGCTGCTGGACGAGGCCACCTCGGCCGTCGACAACGAGACCGAGGCCTCCATCCAGCGATCCCTCGAGCGCATCAGCCAGGGGCGCACCACCATCGTGATCGCCCACCGCCTGTCCACCATCCGCCGGGCCGACATCATCCACGTGCTCTCGAACGGCCGCATCGTCGAGTCGGGCGTGCACGACGATCTGGTGGCCCTCGACGGCGCCTACGCCGCCCTGTGGCGGGTCCAGACGGGCGAGGCACTGCGCCACTGAGGCCAGTTGGGGCAGACTCTCGCTCGATGACGGTGCTCCCGCCCGACCCGATGAACCTCCTCCCTCCACTGCCGGCCCAGCCCGAAGGCGTCCCGTGGCCGACGACGGCCTGGCCCGAAGGCGACCCCGGTCCCGACGTCGACGCCGTCCGGCTTCACCGCCTGCTCGACGAGGCCTTCGGCGACCCGCAACCCGAAGACCGGCTCGGTCTCAGCCTGGCCACGGTGGTGATCCACCGGGGCCGGCTCATCGCCGAGCGCTACGGCACCACCGCCGGCCCCGACGAGCCCCTCATCTCGTGGTCCATGGCCAAGAGCATCACCCACGCCGCCGTGGGCCTGCTGGTGGCCGACGGCCTGATCGACGTCCACTCCCCCGCCACCGTGCCCGAATGGCAGAACGGGAACGACCCCCGGGCCGAGATCACGGTCGACCATCTCTTGCGCATGGTGCCGGGGCTGGAGTTCAACGAGGACTACGTCGACGGCGCGACCAGCCACTGCCTCGAGATGTTGTGGGGCGACGAGGCCCACCTCGACATGGCCCATTACGCGGCCAGCCAACCGCTGCTTCACCGTCCCGACACGGTGTTCAACTACTCGAGCGGCACCACCAACATCGTGTCCCGCCTGCTGGCCGACCGCGTGGGACGGGGGCCGGCCTTCGAGGTCTGGCTGCGTCAGCGGCTGCTCGACGCCATCGGGATGACCACGGCCGAGCCCCGCTTCGACGAGGCGGGCACGTTCGTCGGATCCTCGTACCTGTACGCCACTGCCCGGGACTTCGCCCGCTTCGGCCTGCTGTACCTGCGAGACGGCGTGTGGGACGGACAGCGCCTGCTGCCCCAGGGCTGGGTCGACTACGCCCGCACCCCCCGCGGCATCGATCCCGAGTCGGGCCCCTACGGCGCCCACTGGTGGGTGCCCCGCCCCGGCCAGTTCGCGGCCCACGGCTACGAAGCCCAGCGGATCA